>DMJJ01000435.1:19440-19672 GCA_003452185.1 Verrucomicrobiales bacterium
CCCATGAATGCAGAGCACCGCGGGAAAAGGGCCCTGCCCTTTTGCGGGGCGGGCAAGGTTGAGCTGGAGGTGCTGGCCATCCGGGTTTGAGAACTCCACGCCCCGGTGGAACTCCACCCCATCGGGGACTTGCAGCTCGGCTGCCCGGAGCCCCCAGGAGAGGAGTCCAAGGAGGCAGGAGCCGAGCAGGGCGGATCGAGTGACGAGGAAGTCAGTGCGGGAAGGCATGACT
>DMJJ01000434.1 GCA_003452185.1 Verrucomicrobiales bacterium
GTGGAGCGGGTGGGTTGGGAGGGCGGGATCACGAGTTCTTCAGGACGATGTGCGTGACCACGTTCCCGGCGTCACGGCACCGGTCGACGACTTTCTCGAGGAGCTCGTACAGATCCTTCATCGCAATGACCTTCGTCGCCTCGTACTTCCCGCTGTAAAGGTCCTTGAGGATCTCCAGGATCAGGTCGTCGGCCTCCCCCTCCACGCGCTGCAGCTCGCCGTTGAGGCGCTTCGCCTCCTCCAGGCACCCGGCCCCGAGCCGGCGAAGAAGTTTCACCAGGCTCACGACATGCTGGGTCGCCTTGTCCATCAGGGCCGCGTGCTTCGAGAAGTCGATATCCTTGATGACCCCGGAACTGATGATGAACCGCTCGGCGATCTTCTCGACCGTCTTCGGAACCTTGTAAAGGGCGGCGCTCAGGACCTCGATGTCCTCCCGCTCCAGCTGGGAGACGAACGTGTTGACCAGAGCCTCGTTGATCTGAGCGGTGATCCGGCGGTCGGCCTCCTTCGACGAGTGGAACTCGTCCAGGCTCGGGGTCTTGCCAGGGGTCTGAAGGAGCCGGTTGAGTGCCTGGACGCTGTGACGCGCCTCCTCGGCGCTTGCCTCCAGGAGGGCAAAAAAACGGTCGTCCTTGCCGAGGAGCTTCTGCAGGGAAATCATAGTGCGGGGATGTCATCCTGCCGTCACCGGTTTGTCACGCGAAGATTTGTTACCCGTGCGTCACGCTTCTGTGACAAATGCGTAACAAAGCCGATTATTGCTTGGAATAGTCCATTTTTTAACCCCGCCCCGCTCTCCATCTAATTGTAACTTTTCGGACCTGCCCAGACAGTTTAGCGCACTCCATCGACATCCGTTCGGGCATTCCTGAGACGTGGCGCGGACGAGGCCTGCAGGGTTGTTACAGAATCGTCACGTACGCGTCATGCGGGTGTAACCCCGGGCCGCGAAGTTCTCCCCCAAGACACCGACTATATGGGCACCCATTACGAAGCTTCCTTGCAGAGGGACATCGACCGGATCCGGGCCAAGGTTGCAACGATGTCCCAGCTCGCGGAGGGATCGCTGGAGGCGTGCCTCCGGTCGTTGGTGGAGGGGAACCGGCAACTGGCCTACAGCGTAATCCTCCGGGACCGGCGGATCGACGAATTGGAGAAGGAGATCGACCGCCTCTGCCTGGAGTTCATTGTCCGGCAGCAGCCGGTCGCGCTTCACCTGCGCTTCGCCTATGTGACGATCAAGATCAACCAGGAGCTGGAGCGGATCGGCGATTACGCGGAGAGCATCGCCCGCCAGATCCTCAAGGTTTCGAAGCTTCAGGCCACGCCCCCCCTCGACCGTTACCGGGAGATCGCCGGCCTCTCGATCCCGATGCTTCGCAAGTCGGTGAAGGCCTACCTGGAGGAGGACGCCCCCCTGGCCCGCGAGGCGATGGCGGTCGAGGAGGAGGTCGACGGGCTGAAGAGCCGGATCAACCGGGAGCTGTTTGAGCTCTGCCAGGCTGGGAAGATCCCCCTTGAAGCCCTCACCCCCCTGATGACGATCGCCCGGCGGTTCGAGCGGGCCTCCGACCAGGCGAAGAACATCTGCGAGGAGACCCTCTACATGGTGACGGGGGAGTATCAGAAGCATCCCGGGGGGGACGTTTGGCGGATGGTCTTCCTGGACGACCACAACTCGTGCGAGAGCCAGCTGGCGGAAGCCGCGGCCAACTCCCTGGGCCAGGAGAAATTTGTGTTCGCGAGCGCGGGGGTGACGCCCCGGCCGATGGAGCCTGAGCTGGTCGCCTTCCTTCGGCAGAAGGGGATCGACCTCTCCCACGCCACCCCCCGCTCCCTCGACAAGGTCCCCAATCTCGAGTTCGCCCAGATCATCGTCACCCTGAGCTCCGACGCCCGCAAGGCCCTCCCCGTCGGCACGCGGGCAGTCTGCCTCGACTGGAGCGCCGAGAGCCCGTGCCGTGAAGGCGTCGCGCCGCAGCTCCGTGCGGAGGCCCTTGAGCAGGCCTACCGGAGTCTCCGGGAGCAGGTCAACGACGTGATCCAGGGAGTGCTGTCAGACCAGGTGAAGGAAGTCTGACCCCTCCCCGGGAGCCACTTTGACGAGAACCAAAACACCAGAACCAGATCCCATGAAGCAGACAAACCGAGTGAACCGGGGCGCATTCCAAGGCGCCATGACCGTTGTGGGAGCCGCGCTCCTTTTGGCCGCCTGCGGCAAGCAGGAGGGGGCCGCCCCAGCCACGGGGGCCGGGGCCACCCCGCCCGCCGCCCCCAAGAAGGTGGTGGAGATCCGGGCCAAGGGCTCCGACACCATGATCCAGCTGGCGACCGGTTGGGCCGAGGCCTACCGCAAGGTCAACCCGGGGGTGATGGTCAACGCCAACGGCGGAGGAAGCGGCACCGGAATCGCCGCCCTCCAGAACGGAACCACCGACCTCTGTAACGCCTCGCGCGAGATCAAGCCCGAGGAGCGGGAGAAGGTGAAGACGACCACCGGCAAGGAGGTGAAGGAGTTTGTCGTCGCCTACGATGCCCTGGCGGTGTACTCGAACCCGTCGAACCCCGTGAAGGAGATCTCCATCGAGGAGCTCCGGGAAATCTGGGCCGAAGGGGGGAGCATCAGCTCCTGGGATCAGGTCAACCCCGGGGCCAAGGGAAAGCTGGTGCTCTTCGGGCGCCAGAACAACTCCGGCACCTACGACTACTTCCGCGAGCACATCTGCGGAAAGAAGGATGGGAAGCAGCGGGAGTTCCGCGGTGGCATCAGCGAGCTCAACGGTTCGGCCGAGGTCGTGGAAAACGTCGCCAAGACGCCGAGCGGCATGGGCTACAGCGGCATGGGCTACAAGACCCCCGCCGTGAACTGGCTCAAGGTTTCCAAGAAGAAGGGCGAGGCCGGAGTCGAGCCGGGCGTCGATGCCGCCCGCAGCGGGAAGTATCCGATCTCGCGCAAGCTCTACATCTACACTGCCGGGGAACCCACCGGCGAGACGAAGGCCTTCATCGACTGGGTGCTTTCCCCCGAGGGACAAAAGATCGTCGAGAAGGAAGGGTTCGTTCCCCTGAACTGACCCGACCCGCAGACCCGCCCACCGGAGTCACCAATCCATGAGCGCGACCTCCATGAGCCCCCCAACCCCCGAGACCCCCCGCTCGGAATCCCCCCTCGTGCCCCAGGGGGCCATGGAGGCCGTCGCCCCGAAGGCGCCGTCGCGGCCGCGTCGGTTCAATCCCCTCGACGCGATCGAGGTGCCGACGGAGTGGGTG
>DMJJ01000439.1 GCA_003452185.1 Verrucomicrobiales bacterium
CCTTTCCCTGATCGGCCGCGGTACCCTGCTCCGCACGCGCGGGCCGGGTCCCACCCTCCGGATCGACGTTCTCGCCGGGGTGAAGCTCCCGACTGGCGACGCCGACCGCATCGCTGACGAGGTCCGCCAGTCGGAGGTCTTCGCCTCCTTCCTCCCGCCAGGGACACCGCACGATCCGCTCGGGCATTCGATCTCGGGAGTCCATTCCCATGCCCTCGCTTTGGGCTCCGGATCCGTGGATGCCCTCTTTGGGGCGACGGCCACGGTGGCCCTGGAGTCGTGGTTCCTCGGGGTGCAGGGGCAGTATTACCTCCGCACGGAGGGTGAGTCCGGTTTCCGGTTTGGGGATGAGCGGATGGTTTCAGGAGGCCCTGGCCGCGTGCTGTTGCACCGCCCCGGGGGGTGGGAGCTCTCGTTGCAGGGGATCGTCTCCTACGAGAGCATCGGGCGCGACCGGCTTCTTGGGGTCGATTCGGGGCGCACCGGCTCGCGTGGCTGGTATGCCGGCCCGTTGCTCCAGGTGACCGGGGCAGGGGGGCGTTTGAGTGGAAACCTGGGGGCCGAGCTTCCCTTTGGGCGGATGAACGGAGGCTATCAGCTGATGCCCGACTTTCGGTTCCATGGGGGCATTACCTGGCGGTTCTGACCCGGGGTTGGCCTCCGGGGGGCGCGGGGAGGTTGGTTTTCTCCGGGCGTTTTGGATTTCAGTCCCTTTGCAGCCACTGGCGGCTCGTGTAGGGTCGCCCCACGATGGCCATTCAATTCATCCGCCGGGCCCGCCGGGCATGCCTCGCCGTGGCCGCCCTTGTTCCGACTCTCCTGCTGACGGGCGCCCCCGTTCCCACGATCTCCCCGGGGGCGGTGTCGCTCTTCGACGGCAAGACGCTTGCCGGGTGGGAAGGGGAGCCCCGCCTCTGGCGGGTGGAGGAGGGGACTCTCACCGGGGGATCCCTGAGCGAGACCCTGGCGCACAACTATTTTCTCGCGAGCCAGGCGGACTACACCAACTTCATCGTCCGGTTTGAGATCCGTCTCGGGGGGAGCGTCGGGTTCCTGAACTCCGGGTTCCAGATCCGGTCCCAGCGGGTCCCGGGGAGCACGGAGATGGCGGGATACCAGTGCGACTACGGTGAGCCGAACTGGTACGGGGCGATCTACGACGAGTCGCGCCGCAACCAGGTCCTGGCCCCCTCGGACATGGAGGCCCTGCGGCCCGTGTTGAAGGTCGGCGACTGGAACGAATACGTGATCCGAGCCGACGGCCCCCGCATCACCACCTGGATCAACGGTGCCATGGGGACGGACTACTTCGAGACCGACCCCTCGATCCCCCTCTGGGGCAAGTTCGGCATCCAGATCCACGCCGAGGGGCGCCCCCTGGTCCAGGTGCGCAACCTCCGGCTGCAGGAGCTTCCCCCGTCGCAGCCCGGACGGATGTTCCGCGGGGCCCCCGCCCCCGCCACCGGGGTTCCGGCCGTCGCAGTCCCTCCCGCGGAGGAACTGGCCCGGTTCACCCTGGCCCCCGGGTTCGTCATGGAGCTGGTCGCCGCGGAGGAACTGGAGGCCGGGATCGGCAAGTTTGTCGCCGTTGACTGGGATGCCCACGGGAATCTCTGGACGATGACCGCCCTCGAGTACCCGGTGGATGCCAACGAGAACCCCGCCGTTGCCGCCGAGCTGTACGCCAGCCGCGCCCGCGACAAGGTCCTGGTGTATGACCGCGACCCCGCCTCCCCCACCGGCTATGCCCGGCGGGCGCGGGTCTTCGCCGACGGCCTCGCCATCCCCCTGGGGATCCTTCCCTATGCCAACGGGGTGTACGTGCAGCATGGGACCGAGATCGTCTTCCTGAGCGACACCGACGGCGACGGCAAGGCCGACAAGCGGACCCCCATCCTCAGCGGCTTCGGGGTGCAGGACTCCCACCTCTTCCCCCACCAGTTCACCCGGGCCCCCGGCAACTGGATCTGGTTCGCCCAGGGGGCATTCAACTACGGGAAGGTGCGGACCTCCCGCGGCAAGGAGGTCCAGTTTGACCAGACTCGGATGGCGCGCTTCCGGTACGACGGTTCAGAATTCGACATCACCAGCCAGGGCCCGTGCAACATTTGGGGGCTGTTCATGACCATGGAGGGGGAAACCTGGATCCAGGAGGCGAACGACTTCGGCTATCCAACCATGCCCTTCCACGAGTACGCCAACTACCCCGGCTGTTCCCAGGCGCAGTGGAAAAGCTACGCGCCGGAGTTCCCCGGGACTGCCCCCCACTTTCAGATGGGGGGGACGGGGCTCAGCGGGCTGGCCATTGCCGACACCGGGACATGGCCGGAGCCGTACGGAGGGGTTATTTACATCGCAAATCCCATTACGCGGAAGATCCAGGCCATCCGGGCTGAGCGGGATGGCCCCCGGTACTCCCTCCTGAAGCTTCCCGATTTCGTCCAGTCCTCCGACGAGATGTTCCGGCCCGTCGCCCTGAGGCTTGGGCCGGACGGCTGCCTGTACATTGTCGATTGGTACAACAAAATCATCTCGCACAATGAGGTTCCAAGGAACCATCCCGAGCGGGACAAGAAGCACGGCCGGATCTGGCGTCTCCGCCACACGGGCCAGACCCCTGATGCCGTGCCCGATTTCACCCGGGTCCCGGGCGAGGAGTTGCTCTCCCGGCTCGGGGGACGCAACACCACGCAGAGCCATCTGGCATGGCAGGCGATCGGGGACCGGAAACTCACCAACCTGGCGCCGGCGCTGCGGCACCTGGTGGCGGGGCAGACGGAGCCGGCGGCCCGGCGCATCGCCGCCCTCTGGTCGCTCGAGGCCCTGGGGGCTGTTGATCCCGGGGTGGTCGCCCCATTGCTGAAGGAGGGGGACCGAGGCCTGCGACGGGAGGGGGTCCGGGGCTTGGCGAGCGAGCCGCCCCGCGGGCCGGCGGCCGCCGCGTGGGATCGGTGGTTCTCGCTGCTCGAGGGGCTTGCCGACGACCCCGATCCGGAGGTGCGGGCCGAGGTGATCCGCACCGTGGGAAACCTTCTTCCCCGGCTCGCCGACACCTCCGAGCCGTCGTGGGCCGAGATCCGGAGGACTCATGCCCTGCCGCTCCTGGCCCGGATGGCCCGAGCCCCGATGGAGGCCCCGGTCATGAGGAGCACCCAGTCCGGCAGGCTGATCAAGTCGGGGGCCGCGTATGAGCGGGAGTTCGAGCGCTACCTGGTGAGACTTTTCCTCGAGTCGGAGCCGTCGGGGGTTGCCGGCTTCCTCGAGTCGGCCGGGGCCGGGGACATCCCGGTCGAGAACCGGCTTCTGCTCGCCCTTGCGTTGAGCCCGGAGGCCAGCGCCCCCCGGGTGGCGGAGTTGCTCCCGTTGCTGAGTCGCGGCCCCGGGCAGGAGGAGGTCCTTCGGCTGGCGCAGTTCCCCTCCCTGCCCGGTGTGGGCGAGGCGCTCCGGCGGGTCCTCCAGAAGCCGGCCACGCGCGGGGCCGCGCTCGAGGCATTGCTCGCTGTCCGGACCCGGCTGGATCCCGCCCGCATCACCCCGTTGCTGGGAGAGGCCGCCCGCCAGCTTCTCGCCGGCAGCGACCCGCAGGGGGTTGAGCTCGGGGCCCGGCTCGCCGGTGCCTTCCAGCTGGCCGTGGCTGAGCCGCTCCTGGCCCCCGTGCTGGAGGGATCGATCTCCTCAGCCCCGGCCGGGACGCTGAGGCTTTCGCCGGCCGGGGCCGCGGCGCTTCGCGCCCTGCGCGACCTGAAGACGGACCGGATCGACCTCCTGGCCGCGGTGGCCTCGCGCGGGGAGCCGGGCACCCGGGATGCCGCGGTGCAGGGGTTGGCCGGGTCCCGCGATGCCAAGGGCCCGGAGCGGCTCGTCACCCTGTATGCCGACCTTCCCGCCGCGCAGCGCCGAACGGCCATCAACGCGCTGGGAAGCTCCCCGGCCGGGGCCGCCGCGATCGTCGCCGGGGTCCGGGGCGGACAGGTGGCCCGGGAAGACCTGGATGCCTCCGTACTTGCGAAGCTCCACACCCTCCTCGGTGCCGACCACGCGGGGCTCTCCGCCCTGATGCAGGAGATTGGCGGGTTCTTCCGCCCGGCGCTCCGCCTCAACGGACAGGACAACGCCTGGGCTGACACCGACATCACCCTGGAGGGGGCCTTCACGGTCGAGACCTGGGTGATGCTGGATGCAGGGATCGACAACAACGATGGGATCCTGGGGGCCCCGAACCAGGTCGACATGAATTTCTTCGGCTCCCAGTTCCGGGTCTGGGTCGGGGGCGGGGTTCATGACGTGGTGGTTTCCAAGAAGCGGATGGCGCCCGACATCTGGACCCACCTTGCGGTGACCCGTGATGCGGCCGGCCGTTTCCGGCTCTTTCGCAACGGCGAGCCTGACACCGAGGGAAGCACCCCGGTCCCCCGTCGTCTCGAGCACCTGCGTGTCGGGTGGACTCAGGTGGGTGCGGGGACTGCGGGGTGGCTGACCGAGTTTCGCATCTGGAATCGCGAGCGGACGGGCGCTGAGATCCGGTCCGACTTTGACCGGAGTTTTGAAGGGGAGCCGCTTCCACCCGGACTGGTCCGCTATTATCCCGGGGCCGGCCCCTGGGGGAGGCTTCAGCCCGGGGCTTCGGTGCTCAAGACTGCCACCGTCCCACCGCTCGTCACGGGGGCGGAGGCACGGGCCCTGGCAGCGAAGTTTGACCGCTATCGCACCCTGGCGGCGCAGCCGGGGGATGCGGCCCGGGGCCAAGCGACCTTCAAGGCCGTCTGCATGGGATGCCACAGTGTTGCTGGGCAGGGAGGACAGGTCGGGCCCGTGCTGAACGGGGCGGGGGCCAGCGGGATTGAAGCACTCCTGCGAAACGTCATCACTCCTAACGCCGCGATGGAGGCCGGGTACCGCCTCTTCCGGGTTCAGCTGAAGGATGGAGATCTGGTGGACGGAATCCGGCTCTCAGAGGACTCCGAGGCGGTGGTGGTTCGCCGACCCAACGTCGAGGATCTTCGGATCCCGCAGTCCGCAATCCGCCGGGCCTCGTTCACCCAAATGAGCATGATGCCCGAGGGGTTGCTCGACTCTCTTCCTCCGAAGGAGGTCAGCGATCTTCTGGCCTATCTCCTGACGCTTAGGTAGCGGAGTCCGCGGCCCGGATTAACCCTCCCTCCTGTTGTAGCGACCGAGGCCACGAGGTCTGGGGCGTGAGGCCGTCGTAGTGTCGGAGCTCAGCAGGGAGAACGCGGGAAGGGGCTCCCCGCGACCCGCAGTCTCTCGGGTGGTTTCCCCGAGCCGCGGACCGGGGGAGTCCCCCATTCTCAATTCCTGGCTCGCTTTTCCTCCCCGCCATCGGTAGGCGTAGTGGAACCCGTGACGACGAACCCCCTTTCCACGGAGACGCTCTCATGTGCCTTGCCGGCCGGGCCCCGGCCGTTCGCGGGGCTTGACTGGCTCTGGGTGGGCTTCTCCCTGGTTGCGGCGGCTGAATTTGGATCGCTGCTCACGGGTGTTCCGGGGTCCTGCAACCGGTTCCCGCTCCCCGCCGCCATCACCCTTGGGCTCCTGCTCCTTCAGCCGTTCAGGTGCTGGCTCCCCTTGGTGGGGCTGGCTGCCGCGGCCCAGCTTCTTTCCTGTCTGGGCCACGGCGGGGAGCTTGGGCGCGCCGCTGGGGTTGCGGCGGGCCTCGCCGTGGAGGTCCTGATTGCAGCGGGGTTGGTCCGCCGGTTTGTCACGGGTGGCATGGTCATGGGAACCCTCCATGCCTTTTGCGGCTTTGTGGCGATGTCCACGCTCGGGGCCCTGGCCGGGGGGACCGTGGGCAGCCTCCTCGCCGCGGGCTCGGCACCGGGCGCGGGGTTTGCGACCGAGCTCGGGGGCTGGATGGCCTGCAGCTCAACCCTCTTCCTGGTGGCCACCCCCTGCCTCCTCTCCTGGGCCGAGGACCCGCCTTGGGAGACCCCGCTTCTGGAGGGAAGGGGCCGGGCTTGGGAGGCCGTGGGCCTCCTGCTCACCGTGGCCGCGATCGCCTGGTACCTCCTGGTGATCGACCAGGGGGTGAACGCCCCGTACAAGGCCCGCGTGGTGCCGTTCGTGGTCTGGGCCGGCATCCGTTTTGGGACCCGGGGTGCAACCGGGACCGTCCTCCTGCTCGCCTGCTTCGCGGCGTTCCTGACGACTCACTTCCATGTCGGGCTTTCCCCGCGGGACCTGGCCGAGGGATCGTACCTCTGGACGCTCCAAACCTTCCTGGTCATCACCGCCGTGGCCGCCATCATCCCCGCGATCGTGGTCGGGGAGCGGGACCGGAAGGTGGCCGAGCTTCGCGAAAGCGAGCTCCGGTTCCGCAACCTGACCGCCGCCGCATTCGAGGGTGTGGTCTTGAGCGAGGAGGGGATCATCGTCGATGTCAACGAGCAGGTGCTTGAGTTGCTGGGCTACGACCGCGAGGAGATGATCGGCCGGGAGGTGGTCGCCTACATCACACCGGAGACCCGGGCCCTCGCCGCGGACTCGATCTCAACCGGCCGGGAGCTTGCCTCCGAGCACCGGCTGGTCCGAAAGGATGGCCGCATCCTTGAGGTGGAGGCCCGGGCCCGGGTCCTGCGCTCCCGGGGACGCACGCTCCGGATGTCCGCATTCCGCGACGTCACCGACCGCCGCCGCTCGGAGTCGCGGGAACGCCATCGCGCCCAGATCCTCGATCTCATCACCTCCCATGCCCCGCTTGCCGAGGTGCTCGATCTTGTGACCCGGCTGGTGGAACAGGAGAACCCCGACTCGGTTTGCTCGATTCTTCTGGTCGATGACTCCGGCCGGCGCCTGGTGCATGGTGCGGGGCCCAGCCTCCCGGCCTTCTACAACGAGGCGGTCCACGGAATCATGATCGGTGAAGGGATGGGCTCCTGCGGGACCGCCGCTTTTCGTGGCGCCCGGGTGGTGGTCGAGGACGTCGCGTTGGATCCGCTCTGGAGGGAGTTTGCCAACCTCGCCGCCCGGGCCGGCCTCCGGGCGTGCTGGTCGCAGCCGGTGTTTGGAACCGACCGGCAGGTGCTCGGAACCTTCGCCATCTATCACCGGTCCCCCCGATCCCCCCAGCCCTGGGAGCTGGAGTCGATTGAGGCCGCCGCCGGATACGTCCGCCTGGCGATCGAGCGGACGCAGTCCCGCCTCGCACTCCATGCTAACCGTGCCAAGCTCGCCCTGGCGATGGACATGGCCCGGCTGGGCCACTGGGAGCTCGATCTCGCGACCCGTCGATTCACCTTCAGCGACACATTCCTCCGCCTCATCCGGACCAGCGCCGAGCAGGAGCATGGAAACGTGATGGAAGGGGATCTCTACGTGCGCCGGTTCCTGCCGCCCGAGGTCGGGGTGCGCATGACCGAGGAGATCACCCGCGCCGCCGCCTCCAACGACCCCCAGTTCATCCGCCAGCTTGAGCACCCCTTCCTCGGCGCCGACGGCACCCCCGGGATCATGCTAGTCCGGTTCTCGCTCCTTCGGGATGCCGCGGGCCAGGTCACGAAGATCCACGGGGTGAGCGAGGATGTGACCGAGCTTCGCGAGGCCGAGTGTCGCCGTCGCGCGCTGGAGGATCAGCTGCGCAAGGCCCGGAGCCTGGAGGCCCTTGGAACCCTGGCCGGCGGCACCGCACACGAGTTCAACAACATCCTCGGGATCATCCAGGGCTACGCCGACATGGTGAAGGTGAACCTCGGCTCGGGCCTTCCGGTCGCCTCCGACCTGGAGGAGATCCGCCGGGCGGTGCAGCGGGGCAAGGAGATCGTCGACCAGATCCTGACCTTCAGCCAGCCCCAGACCCGGAGCCGCGTCGGCATCGACTTCGCCGCCCTGGTGGAGGAGGCGGGACGCGTCGTCGAGTCGATGCTTCCGGAAACTATACGCCTCGAGCTCGCGGTCTCCCGCGGGCCGGAGGTTGTGCTGGCCAACGCCACCCAGCTCCATCAGGTGATCCTCAACCTCTGCCGCAACTCGATGCAGGCGCTCGCGGGCCGCACCGGGCGGATTCGCGTCGAGCTCCGCCCCGTCACCCTCGGGCCCGAGGCTTCCAGGCTCCATCCCGACCTGCACCCCGGGCCCCACCTGGTCCTCTCCGTGGCCGACGATGGCGATGGGATGAGCCCCGAGGTGCTCGCGAGGGTGTTCGAGCCCTTCTTCACCACCAAGGCCCCGGGCGAGGGGACGGGCCTCGGCCTCGCCGTCGTCCACGGGATCATCCAGGCGCACGGCGGCGCGGTGTTGGTGGAGAGCACCCCGGGGCGGGGGACCACCTTCCGGACGTTCCTCCCCGTGGTGCCTGACGCGGTTGTCGCTCCCCCCGAGTCCTCCTCCCCGGGCTCCCTCCCGCGGGGTGACGGGGAATCGGTTCTCATCGTGGACGATGAGCCGTCGCTCGTCCGGGTCGCAGTCCGCTTCCTCGAACGCCATGGGTACCGGGCCACCGGGGTGGGGTCGGCCCGGGAGGCGCTTGACCTTTTTCGGGCCGACCCTTCCCGTTTTGACGTGGTGGTGACCGACCTCACCATGCCCGGCATGAACGGTGTCGAACTCGCCGCGGCGCTCCGGGAGGTACGTCCCGACCTGCTGGTGATCCTCTCCACGGGCTACGGCGGATCGAAGAGCCCCCCGGCCGCCCTGACCTCCACGATCTCCTCCCTGCTCGAGAAGCCCTTCACCCAGGAAACCCTGTTGCTGGGGGTGCGGCAGCTTTTGAACAGGGCCCGGCGGGGGCGGGCTCCGATCGCGGCCGACCCCTTGAACCAACGTGCCCCGTAAGCCGCAGGCAATCCCGGCGGCCGGCCTCTGGGTGGCCCTGGCGGCCAGCCTCCTGACGGCCCCGCTCCCCGGGGAGGAGACCCGATCGACCCCCTTCCTTGGGGTCACGATGTCCGTCCGCCACGAGACCTCGCCGCGTCCCCTGGTGATGCACCTGGTCTGGGTGGACCTTCAGGCTCCTGGGATACGATTCAAGGTGACCCCGCCCGGCCCCAGCCGCGACACGGTGCGACAGACCACCCTCGCGTTCCTCGCCCAGGAGCAGGCCCAGGTCGCCGTTAACGCCCACTTTTACGTCCCGTTTCCCTCGACGGATGCCTATGCCAACCTCGTCGGGCTCGCCGTCTCGGACGGGGTGCTCTATTCCCCGTTCGAGGGGCAGCCGGTGGCGGATGGGTATCAAAACCAGGATTACGCCATCGTGGCGTGTGCGCCGGCGCTGAACATCGATCCCTGGAATCACGCCGGGATTGTCCACGTCGACACAGCCCAAGCCGACAACCGTCACATCCTGGAACCGGTCACCCTCTGGAACGCCCTGGCCGGGAGCGCGCAGATCATCACCCACGGAGCCAAAACCCTCCCCGACTACTCCGGTCCGCCGGAGGGCCTGAATCCAACCCTCGTCTACTCCGATGCCAACTCCTGGTACGGGTACCTTCGCGCGCGAACCGTCATCGGGTTGACCCGGGATCCCTCAACGCTCCTCCTGTTCACCGTGGATGAGGCAGGTGGCAGTCTTGGGATGTCGGTCGGGGAGGTGGCCGACCTCCTGATCCGGGACTACGGGGTGGAGGAGGCCTTGAACCTGGATGGGGATGGCTCCACATCCCTGGCGATCGCCGATCCCGTGTCCCACCTCGCGCGTCTCGTCAACGTGCCAAGCGATGGGCTCACGGGGCGGGCCGTTGGCAGCAGCCTCGCGGTATTCGCGCTCCCCGCCGTGGCCTTGCGCGTCTCCCCCCTGGCTGCAGGGGATGGGGTGGTGCTTTCATGGCCTGCGGCCCTTCCCGGGTGGCGTCCCGAGGAGTCATCGAGCCCCTCGGGTGCTGAGTGGACTCCCTTGACGAGCCCTCCGCTCAGGGTCGACGACGGCTGGGAGCTTCCGGTGCGTGGAAGCTCCGGGGTGCGGTTCTACCGCCTCCGGCTCGATGGGGCGGCTCCCAAGTGACGAACCCCGCGCCGGGTCCCTACCGTCCCTTCCCGGCCGCGAGTGAGACGCAGAGGATCTCCCGGTCGTTGCGGACGTAGACGGATCGATTCGCGAACGCCGGATGAGACCACACGACATCCCGGCCCGGGTCGTGGTTGGCAGGGTCGATCAGGTGAGCCCGGCTCAACTCCCGATACCCCCCGGGTTTCAGGCTCGCGATGATAAGATCCCCCTTCTCACTGAAGAGGAAGCTCTCTGCGCCGTGGTTGACGACAAACGCGTGCCCCCATCGCTCCGACTTGCCACTCGTCGGCTCGTAGGTTTCCCAGAGGCGTTCCCCGGTCTCCTCCCGCAGGCAGCGGAACTGCCCGTAGCTGCACGATCCGTAGATGAAGCCCCCTTCCATCCACGGAGTGCACATCACGCAATGGAGCCCGTCGGTATCCTTCTCGCTGACCTTCCGGCTCTCCCAGACGAGGTCGGCCTTCGAGGCGCCCACGCGGAGCATCAGCGATCCGTTGTAAAAGGAGGTCAGGAACAGATGGTCGCCCGATTTGCGAGGGCTCGGAATCGTCATCCCGAACCGGATGGGAGCCGTGGGGTAAGTCCAGAGGACCCGGCCGGTCGCAGGGTCGAGGGCGTTCACCCCCTCGGGGTGCCAGAGGATGAGCTGCCGGCGTCCGCCAAACTCGTGGATCATCGGCGGGGCGTACCCGGGCTCCTTGGCACTGAGGGCCCGCCAGACTTCCTTGCCGGTCTCCTTGTCGAAGGCGACAGCCACGCTCCCGTCGCCTCCAGCGAGGCAGATGACCCGGTTGCCATCCACCAGGGGGTGGCCGGCAAACCCCCAGAGCGGGGTCTTGATGCCGTACTCCTTCTGGAACTCGTGCGACCAGACCCGGCTCCCGGTGCGCGCATCAAGGCAGAGCAGGTGCCCTTCGGTGCCCAGGGTGTAGATCCGGTTTCCATCGCAGGCAGGGGTGGTCCTCGGCCCGGCCGCGTAGCTCACGGTGTAGGGGGCATCGTACGCATGTTCCCAGAGAAGGGTGCCGTCCGACTCCTTGAGGCAGAGGACCCGCTCGCGCCCCGGGAGAGTTGCCCGGTTGAACGGGTCGGAGGGGGATTTCACGTCCGGCGCGAGCTGGCGGTCGAGCAGGTACACCCGACCCTTGTAAACCGCCGGCCCCGAGTACCCTCCGCCTACCGGCGTGCGCCAGCGCGGTCGCAGGCCCCCGGCCGGGAATCGCTCGAGGATCCCGGACTCCCGCCAGGTCCCGTCGCGTCGCGGCCCCAGCCACTGCGGCCAGTCCTCGGCGGTGAGGCTTGCCGTCCAGCCGAGGAGCAGGAGTGCGGCGACGGAAAGAGGCCGCGGTGGGAGAAGCCGTGATCGTTCAAGAGTCCGCATGCCCCAAGAATGACCTGCGACCCGGCACGGCTCAAGCCGCGTCGACGCCCCTCGCGGGGCCGGGTCAGCGGATCCAGGAGCGGACCGGGCCCCCATGCTCGACCCACGCCTCGTCGAGCACGGCGTGGTTCACGATCGTTCGCCCGTGGGAGGTGAAGATGAGATGGATCCGCCCGTCCCGGGTCTGAAGGGCCATCGGATACCCATAGTCGTGGGGCCCCTCGGCGACGTTGCGTCGGGAGGGGTAGCTCTTGTCCCCGTCGGAGGAGATGGCAACGGTCAACGGGGTGCGGTCGTTCATGCTGTCGTTGAATACCAGGAGGAGATGCCCGTTCTTGAGCCGGATGAAGTCCACGGAGGCGTTCGGGTTCTTGAAGCCGGAATTCTCCCCGGGGCCCCAGGTCAGCCCTCCGTCGTGGGACTCGGCCCGGACAAGCCAGCCGGTTGTGGTCGGCAGGTAGTTTCCTCCCCGGCGGCAATAGGCGATCAGGTGGCCGGGGCCGGTCTCCACCGCCACGGGCTGGATGTTCCCGGTGGCGGAGCGGATACGGCCGGTTTGTTTCCACTCCCCGGTCTTGGCGCTCCTCCTGAGGAACAGCCCGCAGCTGTCGGCCCCGGTCGCCTCGGGATCATTCCCCCCTTCGAAATAGAGCGGCAGCAGGTAGTCGCCGTCGCGAAGGAGGATCGGCTTGTTGCAGACCATCATCCCCTCCTCGCTGACCAGCGGGAAGGCATCGGACCAGGTGTGGGCCCCATCCTGCGAAACCTTTGCCTGGACGCGGGAGGTCGACCAGGTCTTCCCGTAGCGCACCACGTAGAAGAGCCAGACCTTCCCGTCGGGGGCCTGCCAGACGACACCGTTGCCCACCGACCGAAAGGGGTCATGGGCGATCCTCTGGGGGGGAGTCCAAGCCTTGCTGCCCGGGGTGAGCCGGGAGCCGAAGACCCCGGTGTCGGTTGCGTACTCCCCCTCGCCGCCATAGTAGACGAGGTACAGGTCACCGTTCGCGAGCTCTTCGACCCGGGCCGGGTGCTTGTACGGGCCGGTCTTGATCTCGGGACCGAACACCCGGTCGATCTGCAGCTCCCCGGCGGAGGCCAGCAGTCCACCCGCCACCAGGGCGAGAGTGAGCCCGTGTCGCAGGAGGTGGGCGAGGCATGGGGTGGGAGGTCGGTTCGATGCAGGCATGCCTTGGTTAACCACGCCCTCCAGGCCGGCACAAGCGCAAAGGGTCCTCAGCCTGCCAACCCCTCGATCCGGCGATTTGCCTCAAAAGAGTGTTGCCCAGTCGTAGAGAAAATGGGCGAGTCAGCCATCGGTTGCCTCAAAAAGGGGTGTTACCCGAAGGGATGGTCCCTGATGGGAGCCAACTGGAGCGCAACGAGGTTCTGGCTAAGCCGCAACGATACTCCCCGCAGTCCGCGTCCCCCGCGTTCGTCGGCGGCCTCTCCGTCGCGTTGACGGCGGCCTCCGGGCAGCCTAGGGTTGGCCACCCAATGGATGCGACTCCAAGCCCCCTCGGCGCCTCGTGCCTGGCCCTGCTTCTCGGGGCTCTTCCGGGCGTTTCCGGCGATGCCCGGTTTTTCAACCCGGTCACTCCGCCGCGGCCGTTTCAGGTGATGGTTCATCGGGGTGAGCGGCTTCAGGCCCCCGAGAACACGCGTCCGGCCCTCCAGCGCTGCATCGATGACGGGCTCGAATGGGCCGGGGTGGATGTCCGGCTGAGTGGCGATGGCCACCACCTGCTCTCGGATCCCGAGACGTTGACCCGTCCCGATGGGAGCCCGGTTCCCATCGCCAGCACCCCGCTCGCGGATCTGCAACGAGTGGATGTGGGCTCGCGGATCGCCGTCCGCTACGCCGGCGAGCACCCGCTCACGCTGCAGGAGGCGCTGGCCCTCGCGAAGGGGCGACTGAATCTCTGCCTCGACTGCAAGGCCGTCGATCCCGAGTTGCTGTGCCGCGAGGTCGTCGCGGCGGGGATGGAGCGGCAGGTGCTGGTCTGCGCCGACGGCGACCTGTTGCGCCGACTTCAGGCCGCGTCGCACGGACGGGTCTCCCTGATGACCCAGTGGCGTCCCGCCCAGGGCGAGCCCTCCGGGAAGTTTTTGAAATCCACGCCCGTGGCGGCCGTGCAGCTGGATGCCCCGGACGCGACGCCGGCGCGATGCCGCGAGTTCCACGCCCTTGGGGTTGCGGTCCAGGTCAAGGTGCTGGGGGCATGGGATGCCCCCTCGAGCTGGGATTCCGCCATCGCTGCGGGTGCCGACATCCTCCAGACCGACCTCCCCGAGGAGTTGCTTCCCCATGCCTTCTGGCGGCGCGTCCCGAATCGTCCGGTCCGGTTTTCGCTCCATCGCGGGGCGAATCGGTACGCCCCGGAGAACACCCTCCCCGCTTTCGAGAAGGGGATCCGGCTCGGTGCGGATTTCGTCGAGTTTGACGTTCGAACAACCCGCGACGGGAAGTTCTACCTCCTGCACAACGACACCCTGGAGGGGAAGACGACCGGGCATGGGCCGATTGCCGACACCCCTTCCGACGTGATTGAAACACTGAGTGCGGGGGTGAAGTTCAACGCCCGCTACCGGGATCTCCACCTGCCGACGCTGGAGGCGTTTCTATCGACGGTGCAGGGGAAGATCGACCTCTATTTCGATGCGAAGGCGATCGCGCCCGAGGCGCTCGCCGAGGCCGTCGGCCGCCATCAGATGGCCGAGCGGACCGTGGTGTATCAATCCGCCGAGTATCTCCTGAAGCTCAAGGCAATCGACCCCCGGATCCGCGCCCTGCCGCCTCTCGACTCACCCGGGGAGATCGAGAAGCTGGCCGCGGGGCTCAAGCCGTACGGGGTGGATGCGAGCTGGGAGATCCTGAGCCGCGAGCTCATCGAGCGGTGTCATGCCCATGGCATCCGGGTCTTCTCCGACGCCCTCGGCAAGCACGAGCGGGTGGAGGATTATCTCCAGGCGATGGAGTGGGGAATCGACGTGATCCAGACCGATCACCCGCTGCGGGTGTTGCGGGCGATGGAGCTCTGGGAATCCCGCAAGCGTCCCTGACCCCCGTAGCGGCTTTCGTAAGAAAGCCGCCAATACATCCGGCCCTCCTACCGTCGGTCCAGTCGTTCCTCGCGAAAACCCCGTCGCCACCACAGTCCGATTCCCCACCCCCCGATGCCGAGGAGCCAGAGGGGGCCCGGCTCCGGCACGACTTCGAACCGGAAGTTCACCGGGTAGAAGTTCAGGCAGGGCTCCCCTTCCACCCCGGGGCAAATGGGTTGAGTGGGTATGGTCAGCGTGGCGCCGGGGGCCCACCGACTCGAATTCCGCGGTGCGACGAATTCGGATGCGATCGTAATCGACTCAGGCGTTGTGAGGCTGTCGGCGTCTACCTGAGGGTAAAATGCGACCAGACCGAGACTCTCGTTGGGCCTCAGGCTGAGTGGTTGGATGGCGACGTACCGGTATCCGTCGACGAGTGCTGCCGACCCCCCTGCGGGTATCGTCACATCACGGACGAGCGAAGTCACCCCTGATACGTTGTCGTAGGTCCAAATCCCCACCTCGTGAGGGTGGAGAAGTCCGTCTCCCCCGGGGTCGTAGACGCCCAGCGCGACCAAGCTCACTCCCTTCACTCCCGGGGCCAGGGAGGTAGACCAGCCATAGCTCGCGGGGCTCGGGTATAGGGAGTCGGCGTTTACCGCGTGAACCTGGAAACCGGAGCGACCTTGGGCTCGCGAATCCAGGCCTAAAACTGTGAGAAAGACCCCCATCACCAGGGCTGTGCCCAGCCTGGTGAGCGCCGGCCACCAAAGCATCGAGCAAGGAGGGCGAGGGTAGGGGCACAGGACGCTGGAGAAGTTCGCGTTCATGGGATGAAGGCCGATCGAAGCTTGCCTGAGAACGACTTGAGCATGTTGTCGGTAATCTGCCTCGCAACGCTGCTAGCGTAGTTGGTCTTTGGGGGACACTACACTATCGCCGGTTCAGTCATCCATTTCAACCAGGGCGTGGGGGCTTGCGACGAGCGTGAGGCCCGGGCACCACATCTTGATGCAATGCCACCGTTCACAACCTGCCGCCTATCCCACGAGTCGAGCCGACGGTTCATAGTCCTGTGGGTTGATGCAGGGGTTGGCTTCTGGGCTTTCCTGAGAGGGCCTGTACGAGATGATGCGTCGGCCTACGTGCACCCTCGCTCAGCCGGCGGCCGCGGTTTTCGCACCACCGTTTGAGGGCCTCCTCCCGCGGGTCCGCCAGGCCACTCCCGCCAGGAGGCAGGCGAGGAGGATGCTCATGCCGAGGGCGAGGAGGTTCGTGTTGCGCATTCCTGCCTGGGGGTCCCCCCGCACGAGCCAGCCGATGACCTCTTCCTGCAGCACCGACCCGGCGCTTCCCATGCCGTTGACAAGCCCGGCCACGGCGACGGCGTTCCGCGCGCCCGCCACCTGCACGCTCGCCGCCCCGCAGAGGAGGGTGTCCGGGCCGTAGAGCATGAAGCCGACGAGCCCGAACCAGAGGGCCATCGCCAGGGGCGTGTGCCCGAAGGCGATCACAGCCCCGTAGCCCGCGATCACCCCGAGGGCCATCACGGCGCAGACTGCCGCCCAGTTCCCCTTGAACCAGCGGTCGAGCGCCCACCCGGAGAGAATCACCCCGCCCAGCCCCGCGAAATCAAACACCTGGGAGTAATAGCTCGACCGGGCGACATCGAGCCCCTGCAGGTTCATGAAGGCGGGGAGCCAGGAGTCGAGGGCGTAGCGGAGGAACTTGATGCAGAAATAGCTGGCCCCCATCGCCAGAATCACCGGGCTTGAGGCGAGCCGGAAATACTCGCCAAGGGTGACCCGCTCGGCCTGCGGGGCCTGCACCTCGGTGGTTCCCGGGGCCGTCTCGCCGACGATCGGGTCCAGGCCGACATCCTGCGGCCGGGTCCGCTGCCAGAAGTACAGCACCCACCAGATGCCGAAGCTCGCCAGGGTGCATCCCCAGAAGGACCATCGCCACCCGTACGCCCCGAGCAGGAATCCTCCGAGCGATTTCACGAGCATGTTTCCGAACAGGTAGTTCGTCGACCAGAACCCCATGATCGTTCCCCGCTCCCCGGGACGGAGCCAATGGGCCACCGCCCCCACGGTCCCGGGCCATCCCGCCGCCTGAAACAGTCCGTTAAAGACCATGAACACAAGGAAGGTCGCGAAGGAGTTGGTGAAACCGAACATCAGGTTGCAGAGGAGCGAAAGCCCCAGTCCCCCGAGCAGCAGCACCCGGGGGCCCCAGCGGCGTCCGATGTAACTGCTGAGAAACATCCCGGCCATGTACGCCACGAGGTACGCGGTCCAGATGTGGGCGGTGTCGCCGAGAGGCCATCCCAAGTCCTTCGCGATCGTCGTTTTGCAGATGGTGAACGCCTTCCGGACGACATAAAATCCGGCGTAACCCAGGTAGCTCGCCAGAAGGATCCTCACCCGCCATGCGACCTGACGGCTGGAAAGTTTTGAGAGGAAGGTTGCAGGGCCGCTCATAGGTCGGTAGTCTGCCGACACACTAAAGAGTGTGACGGGGAGGAGACAACACCGAACGACTCGCCTCCCCCACTGTTGATAGGGGCAATTTCCATGATTTCAAAACGTCGTCTGATCGTGACAGGCGGGAATGGTTTTGTGGCCGGGAGCGTGATCTTCAACGCCCTGGACGATTGGGAGCTCCACTCCCTGACGCGGGGCCAGGCCCCGCTCGAGCGGGAGGGGCTTCAGTGGCATTCGTGCGGGCTTGCCGACACCCCCCGTCTGGCCGGGCTGTTTCGCGATCTACGCCCGCACGCGGTGATTCACACGGCGGCGATCGCCGACATCGATTTCAGCGAGGCCAATCCCGGGACCGCCCGCGAGGTGAACGTGGACTACACCCGCCGGCTTTGCGAGCTCTGCCGCGAGCATGGCACCCGCATGGTCTTTTGTTCCACCGACACCGTCTTCGACGGCGAGGGGGCCCCGTACCGGGAGCAGGACCCCGCCCATCCCGTGAACCTTTATGGCCGCACCAAGGTGGAGGGCGAGGAGCAGGTCGCCCGCCTTGGGTCCCTGGGGGTCATTGCCCGGCTTGCCCTCGTGATGGGGCTCCCGATGCTCGGTTCGGGCAACTCATTCCTCCCCCGCCTCATCGCCACGCTCAAGGCCGGGAAGGAGGTTCCCGTGCAGGCGCATGAAATCCGGAGCCCGGTCGACGTCGTTACCCTTGGGCAGGCCCTGGTCGAGTTGGCGGGATCGGAACTCAACGGCATCTTCCACCTGGCGGGCAACGATCGCCTGAACCGTCTGGAGCTGACGCAGCGGATCGCCTCGCGCCTCGGGTATTCCCCACGGCTTGTGGTGGCAGCCCCCGCCGGCAGCGCCCCGCGCCGCGCCCCCCGGCCCCGGGATGTCTCGATGGACAACAGCAAGGCGCGGGCCCTCCTGCGCACCCCGATGCGGAGTTTTGACGAGGGGCTTTCCCTCGTGCTTGAGACCCCCCATACTTCGGGGGAATGAGCTCGCCCAAGATCCAGCACGACCTCCAGATCAAGTTCGGCACGGAATACGGTCCCGAGGAGGAGAGCGCCGTGCTGGAGGTGCTTCGTCAGGGGGCCCCAACCAGCGGCGATGCCTGCATCCGGTTTGAAAAGGAGTTTGCCGCCTACTGCGGCGTGGCCCACGCCCGGGCCGTGAGCAACGGCACCGCGGCGCTGTTCCTCTCCCTGGTCGCCCTGGGGATCAAGCCGGGCGACCGGATCCTCACCACCCCGGTCACCTGGATCGCGACGGCCGCGGCCGGGGCAACGCTCGGAGCGGAGGTGGACTTCGTCGACATCGACCCGGTGACCTGCAACCTCGACCCCGCGCAGCTCGAGGCCCGCATCACCCCCAACACCCGCGCCATCCTTCCGGTCCACCTCTACGGCCAGTGCTGCGACATGGAGCCGATCCTGGCGATCGCCCGCCGCCACGGCATCCCCGTAGTCGAGGACGCCTGCCACGCCGTCGGGGCCGAATACCGGGGTCGCAAGGCCGGCGCGCTGGGCACCCTCGGCTGCTTCAGCTTTCACGAGCAGAAGAACATCTCGACCCTCGGCGAGGGGGGGATGGTGGTCACGGACGACCCGGCGCTGTTTGAGCGGGTCGCCCTCTATCGCTCCCACTGCACCCGGGTCTACGGCAAGAGCACGAAGTATTGCTCGCTCGATGAAACCCGGTTCCCCCAGGGACAGCGGTTCTGGTGGCAGGACTTTGACGACTGCGGATACAACTTCCGGATGACCGACGTCCAGGGGGCGGTCGGTTCGGTGCAGTTGCGAAAGCTCGATTCCCTGAACCAGCGTCGGATCGACAACGCGGCCCATCTCACCGCCGGGCTCGCGGGGATCCCGGGGCTCACCCTCCCGACGGTGCGGCCCGGGAACAAGCACGTCTTCCACCTCTACCCGGTGCAGATCGACGCCGCCCGGTTTGGGATGGGGAAGGATGACTTCATTCACGCGATGCTCCATCGCCGGGGGATCAAGGTCGGGGCCCACTACACCCCGCTCCATCTCAGCACGGCGTTCGCGCGTCGCGGGTTCAAGCGTGGAGCGTTTCCGGTGGCGGAGGGGGTGGGGGATCGGCTCGTCACCCTCCCGATCAGTCCGCGCCAGCCCCGTGAGGCGCTGGACTACCTGATTGAAAGCGTTCGTGCGCTGGCGGCCCGCCCGGTTGCCTGAGGGGGGAAGGGTGGTGGTTTTTGATGGCGCTTTCGGGGGGCAACCCCTATGACGGGGCGCTTTTCGGACCCACTGAACATGTCGCCTCTGCTCGCCATCACGGACCCCGCCACCTCGCCGCATCCCGCGCTCCTGGCCCCCTTTGCACTCCTGCTGCTCGCCATCGCGGTGATGCCGCTGGTGAACCATGCCTGGTGGGAACGTCACTATCCCAAAGTCGCCCTCGGGCTCGCCTCGATCACGGCCGCCTACTACGGGTGGGGGCTTGGGGCTCCCGCCCGCCTGGGGCATGTCCTCCACGAGTATGCGAGCTTCATCGCCCTGATCGGATCCCTGTTCGTGGTCTCGGGGGGCATCCATATCCGGGTCCGGGGAGGGTCCACCCCGGGGATGAACGTCCTCTTCCTGGCCATCGGGGCGATCCTGGCGAACGTGATCGGCACCACCGGTTCCTCGATGCTGCTGATCCGCCCCTGGCTTCGGATGAACGCCTCCCGCATCGCCCCGTTCCACATCGTCTTTTTCATCTTCGTCGTGTCGAACATCGGCGGCTGCCTGACTCCGATCGGGGATCCTCCCCTCTTCCTTGGCTACCTCAAGGGCGTGCCCTTCTGGTGGGTCCTCCAGACCTGCTGGCCTGCGTGGGGCATCGGGGTGGCGATGCTTCTGGCGATGTTCCACGTGCTCGACCGCCGGAGCTTCCGGTCCCACCGCCCATCGGCCGCAACGGGAGACGGGGCGTCGGGGTCGGTCGCAGCCGGGGAGGGCTGGGGTGTGGATGGGGTCGGGAACGTCGGGTTCCTGGCCTTGATCCTTGGGGCCATCTTCCTCCGGAGCCCCGCCGGCCTGGGGGAGGGCCTGATGCTGGCCGCAGCCCTGGGGTCCTACCTGCTCACCCCGCGGGGGGTGCATCTTGCCAACAATTTCAATCTCCACCCGGTGAAGGAGGTGGCCTGGCTCTTCCTCGGAATCTTCATCACCATGATCCCCGCGCTCGACTACCTGGAGCTCCACGCCAAGGGGCTTGGGCTCTCCTCGCCGATGGGCTTCTTCTGGCTCACCGGGGGGCTCTCGGCGCTGCTCGACAACGCCCCGACCTATCTGACGTTCCTGGCCGCCGCGATGGGGTTGCACGGGCTGAGCCTCGGCGACCCGGCCCAGGTGAGGGAGCTCGTGGCGACGCACGATCACGAGGTGGTGGCGATCTCGATCGCGGCAGTCTTCTTCGGCGCCATGACCTACATCGGCAACGGGCCGAACTTCATGGTGAAGTCGATCGCGGAGCATGCCCGGGTGAAGGTCCCGGGGTTCTTCGACTACATCTGGCGATACGCCCTGCCGGCGATGCTTCCGGTGCTCCTGCTCCTGGCGCTTCTCTTCTTCTCCCGCTGGCGCGTCTTCTGACCGGAATCACTTTCCCAAACCGGTTCCGTCCTCCCCCGGGTCAGGCGGGGTTTTCGCCTGCCCCTGCAGGCTGCGACGACAATGGGGTGCCGGCCGGCTCCCGGATGAACACCGCGGTGTAGCCCGTCGTGAAGCTCTTCTCGAAGTCGACCCGGTCCAGCCAGTAGCAGAGGGGCCGGAGGAGATAGCCCAGGAGCACCAGCCCCACGATCCAGAACGGGAGGAACACCAGGGACCAGAAGGCGCACGCCGCCACCGACTGCCCCCGCTTCCGGGCGCGGAACGGGTCGACCTGCTTCATCAGCTTTCGCGGAAGGTCGTTGAGGCGCTTCCCCAGGAGCCAATACGCCCCCCCGACTTTCTCGCATCGTGCGAGGTTCCAGCCGGTCCGTCCGGCCAGCTCCCTCAGCCCGTGGTGGGTGAACTGGTAAAAATGCCACGGCTCCCCGTGCAGCGGACCATTGAGGGGGACGCTCAGCAGGAGCGAGCCCCCCGGGCGGGTCACCCGGGCAAGCTCCTTCATCACGGCGTCGGGATGGGGGACATGCTCCAGGACCTGGGTCAGGATCACCGCCTCGTACGTGCCATCGGGCCTGGGGATGGCGTCGAGGAGGCACTCGAAGTCGTGGCGGCATTTGTAGAATCCGCCGGGGACATCGCACGACTCGTACTTCTGGGCCGCGAAGATCGGGGCGTAGGGGCGGGTGCCGGCGCTCGCATCGAGAACCCGTGCACCGGGTGGGAGCAGGGCGGCCTCCTCGCGCAGGAAGGCACGGATGCGGCCGTTCTCCGGGTCGAATGCAGCCCGAAGGCCCTCGGCGGGCCACCACCCGAGCCATCCGGCCCGTGGGTTCAGGGGAGGCGCGGGGGTCATGGATTCCTCCGGAGATGGAGCCGCCAGCCGCCCGACTCCCACGTGACGGGCCAGGGGAGGCTCGAGCCCCAGGGTGTTGTCGCCCGGGTGACCACAAAGCCTACCCCCTCAGCCGCCATCTGCTCGAGGAGTTGCGAACGGTCGGCCGGCGTGGCCTCGGGGGCGTAGAACGCCCGGAGCCGCGTGAGCCGCTTCTGCGCCAGGTCGTAGGTCGCCCGCTCCCGCGAGAGGATTCCGAGGTCCTTTGGGTCGATCCAGAGCCCCCGCTCGGCGAAGACCCTGAAATAATGGCTCCCAACCTCCGGAGGCATGACTCCAAGCGACTCGACGGGCGTTCGCTCCCGCACCCCCTCGGCGAACGCGACGAACTCCGGGCTCGCCGGGAGGTTCGTATCGCGGGCCTCCTTCCGGAGGCTCGGCTGGGGGGCCAGGCAGAGGGCCGCCATCCCGACACAGGCCGTGATCCGGGCACCGGGGCCCCAGTGCGGCCAGCCTCCGGCAAGGGCGGTGGTCACCAGTCCCAT
>DMJJ01000184.1 GCA_003452185.1 Verrucomicrobiales bacterium
AACCGGGCCCCGTCCATGTGCAGCTTCAACCCGTGCTTCTTGCACATCCCCCAGAGGGCGCGGATCTCCTCGACCGAGTAAACGGTCCCGAGCTCCGTCGACTGGGTGACACTCACCGCCCGGGGCTTCGGGTAATGGATATCCGTCCGCTTCTTCACCATCCGCTCGATCTCGGAGGGATCGATCTTCCCGTTGGCCCCCCCCACCAGGAGCACCTTCGTCCCGTTGGAAAAAAACTCGGGCGCCCCGCACTCATCCGTTTCCACGTGGGCCGTCTCGTGGCAGAGAATGCTGTGGTAGGACTGGCACACCGCGGCCAGGGAGAGGGAATTGGCGGCCGTGCCGTTGAAGGTGAAGAAGACCTCGCACCGGGTCTCAAACAGGTCCCGGATCCGGTCCGCCGCCTGCGCCGTCCAGGGATCATCCCCGTAGCTGGGGACATGCCCCTGGTTTGCCTCGGCAAGCGACTCCCAGGCCTCGGGGCAGATCCCGGCATAGTTGTCGCTGGCAAATTGGCGGCCGCGAGGCCGGGGCACGGTATTCATCGCGCGGCGATCCTAGAGCGGCCGGGCCGGGGTGGGAAGTTCGGACCTTGTCCCCCCCCTCCCCAACAAAACCCATTTCCAGTCCCCGCCTCCGCGTCACCGCGTCGGGGGGAGAAGCCGGCGGAGCCGCTCCAGCAGGCTCTCGGTCTCCGATTTGTCGACCAGCAACCCGCCGGCCTGGGTCAGACCGAACGAGTCGTAGCCGTAATCCCTCCGCTGCACGACGATCCGGCGGCTCGCCCCCTCGGAATCGAGCGAAACCCCGCGGATCTCGCCAAACGGGATCCGCTTCACAACCTCGTACGCCTTGGATCGTGTGTTCCACTGCTCGAAGAAGAGCGCGGTGTCGGTCAACACCACCACCCCGGACTGGCGGTTCACCGGGGTGAACGGGTTGCTCCGGACATCATTGAACCCCTTCACGTTCGGAAACCATTCCCCACCGGAACACTGCAACATCCCGCCAGCCCCCTCGGGCAGCACCTGCATCGCCAGGGAGGGAAGCTGGTCGGAGTTCACCGGACCGCGCGTCGTGCATCCGGCGACCCCCAGCAGCAGGGCGAAACCAAGGGCGGCGGAGCGGGAGGATTGGCGTTTCATTGAGCTTTCAGGAGATGCTCCCGGAAGAACAGCAGCGAGGCAAGAAACTGGAAGTCGGCATTCCGCTTCTTGGCAAACCCGTGCCCCTCATCCCGGGCCATGAGATACCAGACCGTCCCCCCCTGATCCCGGATCGCCTTCACCATCTGCTCCGACTCGGTGACCGGGACGCGGGGGTCATTCTTTCCCTGCACGACAAACAGCGGCTTGCGGATCCGGGCCGCCTGCGTCGTGGGGGAGATCCGCTGCAGAAACTCCGCCATCCCGGGGTCCCGCTCATCCCCGTACTCCACGCGACGCAGGTCGCGACGGTAATCCTGGGTGTTCTTCAGGAAGGAGAGAAAGTTGGAGATTCCCACCACGTCGATGCCGCACCGAAGCCGGTCGTTGTAGTGCTCCATGCAGGCCAGGGCCATGTAGCCCCCGTAGCTCCCCCCCATCACGCCAACCCGGCCCGGGTCAAGGCGCGGGTCCTTGGCGATCCAGTCCAGAAACGCCCCGATGTCCTTCACCGAGTCCTCCCGCTTGAACCCATCGTCCAGCGTCAGGTAGGTCTTTCCATACCCGCTCGACCCGCGGACGTTCGGGAGCAGAAGCGCCACCCCGAGCTCCTCGACCAGATAGTTGTTCCGGGCCTGGAACACGGGCCTGGACTGCGATTCCGGCCCCCCGTGGATGCTCAGCAGCACGGGCCGCGGCCCCGGGTGGCGGGCGGGGTCGGGGCGATACAGGAAGCCCGAGACCTCAAGCCCGTCGAAACTCTTCACCCGGACGAGTTCCGGCTCGGCAAACCGCGTGGCATCGAGCCCGCCGGTCTCGCTCTCTGTCCAGCGGCTCAGGGCTCCGGATCGGACGTCGAGCGAGTACGCATCCCCCGGCGCACGGGCGGAGGAGAGGGTGAACCCGAGCTCACGGCCGCTCTCATGCCAAAGGATCCCTCCCACGACGCCGGCCGGAACCCGGGGACGCGACACCACCCCGCCGCTCCTCGGGTCGAGAAGATACAGGACGCTGCTTCCCCGCTCGTTCGCCAACACCGCCATCCGCCGTCCGTCCGGGGAGAGAGCCGCCTCCTCGATGTCCCACGGGATCGCCCCCGAGAGAAGCGTGGCATGGAGGGTGGCGATCTCCACCCGGAAGAGCTGATGGAACTCCGACCGCCCATCCGTGGTCCAGTAGACATGGCGGCCCTCCCGGTCAAAGAGGGCGGTGCCGAAAGCGGCCCCCTTCCCCGGGGTTCCGCGGGAGGCAGGATCGAACAGCGGCTCGCGCTTGCCGGAGGCGATGTCGAGACGATAGAGCCACGTTTCATTGATCGAGACTCGCTCGCTCACCAGGAGCTGGCGGTCATCCCACGACCAGTCCTCCACGCCCCATCCTCCCCCCTTGACCTCGAGCACGCGACGCCTCCCCGCGGGAGCCGTCGGATCCATGACGTACAGGTCGGTGTCCTGCCCATTTCGTTCCGTCGAGCTGTAGGCAATCCACCGTCCCGTGTGGGACCAGCGGGCCCCCGTGTGCCGGGATTTCCCATCCGTGAGCAGCGTTGTCTGCCCATCCTTGAGGTCAAGCCGGTAGAGCTGGAAGAACTCCCCCCCGCCCGTGTCCTGGCTGAAGAGGACTGAGTCGCCGTAGACCGGGCGGACCGCCCCGGCCCGGACCGGCTCCGAGGCGAAGGTCAGCTGGCGGCGGGCCCCTCCGGGATGCGAGACCCAATGGAGCTGCGGTGTCTCGGCAAACCGGGTGTTGATGAGCATGGCCCGGTCCTTCGGATGCCACCCCAGGAATGCCGCCGTCCGGAACGCGAGATACCTTCCGGCGCCGGCCAGCACCAAGACGCCGGGGCCAAGATGACCCACGCGGCGCCCGAGACGACCTCGATCATCGAGAGCAAGTCGATCAGCAAGGACGGCGGTCGAACCACCTACCGCGGACTCGTGCGGGTCGAACCGGGAGCGACCGGTGTGAAAGCACACGTCCGCTGTGATGCGCTCATCCTCGACGAGGAGTCACGCAGCGACACGTACCCGTACATGGAGGTCGACGAGAAGGATGCTCGCATCGGCCACGAGGCAACCGTGTCGAAGGTCGGCGACGACCAACTCTTCTACCTGATGTCGCG
>DMJJ01000354.1 GCA_003452185.1 Verrucomicrobiales bacterium
AGCGGGGGGGGCTGGGTTGATGGGTGTCTTCACGCGATTGGTGGCGCGGGAGAATCCCGCTTGGTTGACCTCGGAACGCTCCCAGAAGTAGACCCCTGGCGCCCAGGCGTGTCCGCCCCGGATACCCAGGAAATTGGTGTCGCCGATCTCCAACCCTTTTTGACCCAGGACTCCGCTCCCCCAGGTCAGCACGATGTAGGCGGCGTGGTTTGTGGTGGCCTTGTTAATGGAGATGGCGGGCGGGGCTGCCATCAGGGTGAGGAGGGGGGCGGGAAAGTTCGTTCCGAGGTCACGGGCCCTGGGAGAGTCGGTGAGCCGGGGTGAGCCGAGGAGCCCCCGGGCCCAGGTTTGAAGGGCCTCAGGGGCGACTGCGGTGCGGGCGTTGCGCTCCAGCTGGTCGTAATTCCAGGCCGCCCGGCACCCTGGCCAGATCAGGCCGTAGGCGAGCAGCGAGAGGATCACGACCGGGATGCCGATCACCACTGAGCGGAAAAGCTTCATCGCGATGCGATGTTACCCCGGGGGGCTCGCTGGCGTCAGTGTCTGTTTTTCCACGCCCATGGGGGAGCCAGGTTCTCCGCCCGGGAGGGGAGGTGCCTCGAGCCACTCAAGCCCCTGCGAGGGGTGAAGGGCGCCGGCGAGCGCGGTTCACTTCACTCCCCAGTGGGTGTTCTTGAGAAATGCGATCAGGTCCGCCAGCTCCTGACGGGAGAGCTGCTCCTCGAGACCCGCCGGCATGAGGGAGACCGCACTGGGCCGTTGCTCCTGAACCTCCTTCCGACTGATGTGGAGCTCCGCCGCCTGGCCCGGGCCTGTGACGAGTGTGAACCCGGCATCGGTCTCATCGCGCACGATCCCGGTGTGCACCTCGCCGTCCCGGGTGATGACGACCAGGGGCTCGTAGCTCCGGACGAAGCTCGCACTCGGAAAGACAACCGCCTCGAGGAGATCCCGCTCGCTTCGGACCTCCCCGACCTTCGTGAGGTTGGGGCCAACCTCACCGCCGGCGTACCCGATTTGGTGGCATTGGACGCATGCCGCCTTGGTGCTGTTGAAAACGGCCTGCCCGCGGCGGATGTCGGTGGTGAGTCCCTTCAGTTCCGAGAGGAGCGAGTCGATGCGGCGGCCCTGGGCGGCGCTGTCCGGGGCCACTAGGCTGATCAGTGCCTGGGCCTCGGGCTGACTCGCGGCGGGAAGCCGGGCGAGGCATGGCTTGAGGAGATCGGGGCGGAGCGCTCCCCGGGCCTTGGCCGTTCCCAGAACCTTGATCAGGTCATGTCCGAGGGAGGGGTCTTCCACTCCCTCGTACAATCCGAGGAGCGGGGGGAGTTCAAGCGGCCCCACCTGTCCGAGGGTTTCGGTCAACGAAGCCTTCTGGGCCTGGGTGAGCCCGGCGCGGGTCAGGGCCCGGACTCCGGCCGACCGGAGGCTTGGGGCGACCTCCGGGAGCAACAACGGCTTCAAGGTCTCAAACTCCGCCGCGGAGAGCGGGGTGTGCCCCGGGCGGGCGGCGATGGACTCGATTCTCAGGTCGAGGGGCGCAGCCCGGTTCGTGGAGAGCCGGGTCAACGCCTCGACCGGGCTTTCCTTCATCTGGGCAGCGAGTCTGAGGGCGGCAGCCAGGAGTGCCCGGGTGGAGTTGTTTGAGGCCGCCTCGGCCCCCGCGCCGGGATCGGCGATCACCTCCGCCACGGCTTTCGCCCAGCTGGCGGGGGGCTGCTTCGATCCTCCGATGCCTCCCATCGATTCGAATGCCGCAAGGCGGAGCGCTGGGGGGAAGTCGGCGCGCCGGGCGCATTCGGCGACGATCTCCTGGCCCTCGGGATCCCTGACGATCAAGGGGAGGATTGCCTTCGCCTGGTCAGCCGTGGCATGGGGGGCCCAGGCCGGAAGCTGGGTGCGGGTCCAGCGGGAGAGCTCCGCGGCCCACTCGGATCGCCGCCGGATCACCCATTCCGCGGCCCCGTGGAGCTGGGCGTCGGCGGAAGAGAGGAGCGGGGTCACCTCCAGGAGAGCGAGCGGGGCGCCCTCCCGTTCCGAGAGGGCAATGAGCGCAGCCCGACGGACGGCCGCGTCCGACCCGGGACTCAGAAACGCCTCCCGAAGGTCGGCGTTCTCGCCGGTCCGGATGAGCGCCTCGATGATGGCATGCTGGGCGAAGGGTTCACCCCGGGCCTCGACAACCCGGGAGCGCCAGTTCTCCGTCGAACCCCTCCTGACGGTGGAAGCCACGGCTGAGGATTTCACCTGCGAGGCGGATGCGACTCCTTCGCCGCCGACGCGCCGAACGCGGTAGAGGGTCCCCAGGACGTCGGGCTTCCAGAGCTGGCTCGTCGGGCAACAGAGTTTGTACCACCCTCCCGTGTCGGCCACGATCAGGGAGCCGTCCGGGGACTCGAGCACGTCGGTGGGATGGAAGTCGGTATCCTCGGCGACGAGGAAGTCCGAGGTCTCGGCCGTGAAGGTGGCGCCTTTGGGCCGGACCTGATGTCGTGTGATCTTGTGAAGGTTGAAGAGCGACGCGAAAAAGTTGTCCTGGTAGCCCGCTCCGAACGAGGAGGTGGAGAGCCGGCAGAGGCCGCTTGGCGCCGCCGCTCCCAGTTCGATGAAGGGGTGGAGCAGGGCGGGGCCCGTCCGTTTCACGGCCCGGTCCTCAACGTTGCTGTTCTCCTTGCCGTAAACCGCCCCGTAGATCGCGTGGCCGATCCCGTCGCGATACTCCGGCTGGCTGAAATCGATGAAGGTGCTGGTGAAGAGGCACTCCCCATCCCGGGTAAAGGCCACTTCCACGGGGTTGTCCATCCCGCCGGTCATGATGCTGTCAAACTCCGACCCGTCGGGGCGTGCCCGGAAGATGTGGGCTCCCCGGTCGACGTGCACCTCATGAGTGACTCCGTTGGTCCAGCGGATCGGCTCAAAGGCCCCTTTGGTCCAGTAGAGGAACCCATCGGGGCCGGCATAGGGCCCGTGCACCTCGTTGCCGCAGTGGGTCGAGGGTCGTCCCACGTTCCACCACTCGACCCGCTCGTCGGCCCGTCCATCCCCATCCCGGTCGGTCAGCTTCCAGATGGCGGGGGTTCCCCCGATGTAGACCGCCCCCTGGTGCCAGAGGATCCCCTGGAGCATCGGGAGCCGGTCGGCGAAGACGATCGACTTGTCGAACACTCCGTCATGGCGTGTCGACTCCAGACGGATCACCCGCCACCGGGGGTCCTTGGCCTGCTCGGCAGGAGGGGCGCTCGACCCGCTCGCATCCGTGACATACAGCCGGCCCTGGTCATCGAAGCAGGCGTTCACCGGGCGGAGCACTTCGTTTGTCGTCGCCACCTTCTCGACCGTGAACCCGTCCGGGAGGGTGAATCGGCGTCCCTCCACGGTGACAATGCCTGCGGGGAGCGCATGGGTCAGGGCGAGGAGGCCGGCTAGCGAAAGGCTGGGGCGAAGCATGCGCCTGTTGTGCCCCGGCCTGCGCAACGAGGCAAGCCATGAGTGAGGGGGGAGGAGGCCTCGCACGTTGGGTGTGGGTTCGGGTTGCTGAGGGACGGGTCGTGGGGTAACCATCGGGGCGTTGCCGTCCGCACAAAGAATGTCCAACACCACCCCCAGGGTTCGAAGGGCCGCCGATCTCCTGCTGAACCGCCGGCCTGTCGTGATCGGGCATCGGGGGTTCGCTGCGAGGGCACCTGAGAACACGCTTCCCTCGTTCACCCTGGCCCTGGAGGCCGGCGCCGAGGTCGTGGAACTGGATTACCATGCCACCCGCGATGGGGTTCCGGTGGTGATCCACGACGAAACCCTGGACCGCACCACGGATGCCGTGGCGCGGTGGGGCGGAGAGGGGATCCGCGTCGCGGATCGCACGGCGGCCGAGATTCGGGAACTCGATGCCGGGGGCTGGTTTGGCCCCGGCACGCCTGCGACACACGTGCCCCGACTCGAGGAGGCGATCTCCCTCATCCAGGGCCGGGCGGTTGCCATGCTCGAGCGCAAGGGCGGGGATGCCGCGGCCACCTCCCGCGTGCTGCGGCAGGGAGGCTGGATCGAGCGGGTGGTGGTGCACTCTTTCGACTGGGACTTCCTGCGGGAGCTCCACCGGAAGGAGCCCGGGCTGGTACTCGGAGGCCTGGGCCCGCCGGAACCGGGCGAGCCGGGGGCCGTGGCCACAGGGCAGGAGGCGTTGACCTGCGCGCTCGTCGAGGTGATCCATGCGACGGGGGCCCGGATCGTCGGGTGGAACCGCCACGTGACGGTGGAGAGTGTGCGTCATGCCCACAGCCTTGGAATGAAGGTCTGGGTGTACACGGTGAACGATCCCCCCCTGGCCCGGAGGCTCCTCGGGCAGGGAGTCGACGGGCTCATCAGCGACGACCCCCTTCTCATGCTGCGGGAGACCGCGGCCTGGAACGGGTAGACCCGCGACCCTGCCCGAACGCCGGTGAGCCCCTTCAGGTGAGCCAGGTCGGGGCCTGGGGTGGGTGTCGCTCCCGCTACGGGTGGCTGGGAGCCGAGGGGGTCGACCCCTCGCCGGGAGAGCGGGCCTCGCGCTCCCTGAGCCAGGCGAAGATCACCGGTGTCACGATCAGGATGTGGATCAAGCTGCTGAGCATCCCCCCAATGACCGGGGTGGCCAGCGGCTTCATCACCTCGGCTCCCGTGCGGGTGCTCCACATGATCGGCAGGAGGCTTGCGACGATCGTGGCGACCGTCATCACCTTGGGGCGAAGTCGGAGCCGTGCGCCGTCGCGGATCGCCTGGATGAGATCCTGGGGGTTGAACGCCGTCCCGCGTTCGGCCCTCTTGCGGGCCACCATCTCCTCGAGGTAGACGACCATCACCACGCCGGTCTGGATCGCAGTCCCGAAGAGGGCGATGTAGCCAACCCAGACCGCAACGCTGAAGTTGTAACCGAGGGCGTATTGGAGGAACACCCCTCCGGTGAGGGCGAACGGGACGGCCAGGATCACATGGGCCGCCTCCTTGGCGCTGCCGTAGACGATGTAGAGCAGGAGGAAAATGATGGAGAGGACGACCGGGACGATGATCGTCAGGGTCCGTTTCGCCCTGAGTTGGTGCTCGTACTGGCCGCTGTACTCGATGGTCATCCCGTTGGGGAGTCCGGGCCGGATCTCCTGGTCGATCCGATGCTGGACCTCCTGGACGAACCCGCCGAGGTCACGCTCCTGAACGTTGGCCTGCACGAAGACCCTCAGGCGGCCGTTTTCGCTCGCGATCTCGCTGGGGCCCTCGACCCGCCGGATCTTTGCCACCTGGCCGAGGGGGACCTGGCGTCCCGAGGGGGTGGCGACCAGGATGTCGCCCAGCCGCTCGAGGTCGTCCCGTTCGCCCCGCTGCAGCCGCACCTGGATGTGGAACCGTTGCCGGCCCTCGAGGGTGGTCGAGACGGACTTGCCTCCGATCCCCGCCTCCACGGCATCTAGGAGGTCCTGGGCCCGGAGCCCGAACCGCGCCATGGCGGGGCGGTCGATCTCGACCTGGAGGTAGGGTTTCCCCTGAACGCGCGACGGGGCGACGCCGACAGACCCCTGGACCTGGCGGACCACCCGCTCCACCTCGTAGGCCTTTTGCTGAAGCAGGTCGAGATTGTCCCCCAGGATCTTGATTCCGAGCTGGGCCCGGATTCCGGTGCTGATCATCAGGATGCGGTTCTCAATCGGCTGGAGGAACCCGGGAACGTAGCCGGGGACCCGGGTGAGCTTCTCGGTCATCTCGCCGATGATCTTCTGGCGGGTCATCCCGGTGCGCCACTCCGACTCTGGCTTGAGCATGATCGTGGTCTCGATCATCTCCACGGGAGCGGGGTCGGTGGCGGTCTCGGAGCGTCCCAGTTTTCCCGCCACCGAGGCGACTTCGGGGGTCTGGCGGATCACCTGATCCTGCCACGACATGATCCGCTTGACCTCGGTGAGGGAGGTGCTCGGGAGGAGCACTGGCATGAACAGGAGGCTTCCCTCGTTGAGGGTGGGCATGAACTCGCTCCCCATTCCGTGGGCGAGGGCGGCGGCCCGGGTCCATTGCCTCTCGGCGAGCTTCTGGCGCACCGGCTCGGGGAGGCCGAACGCGAGCACCAGGGCGCCGGCCAGGAGCAGCGCCGCGAGCCCCAGCACCGTCCTCCGATGACGCAGGGCCCAGTCGAGCACGGGATCATAGAGGGAGAGCAGGAAACGCATCACGTAGTTCCGCTCCTCCGAGTGGAACGGCCCCCGGACCAGCAGGGCGCCCAGCACCGGCACGATGGTCATCGCCAGGAGGGTCGAGCCGACCATGGCGAACGTCTTTGTGAACGCCAGGGGATGAAAGAGCTTCCCCTCCTGGCCCGTGAGGGCGAAGACGGGCACGAACGCCAGGATGATGATGATCATGGCGAAGAAGATCGGTCGGCCGACCTGTTTGGAAGCCTCCAGGGTAACTGCCGTGTAGTCGATGGCGGGGGGCGGGGTCCCGGGCGGGCGGGGCTGGGCATGGAGCTCGCGTTCCGCCTGCTCGCAGTGGCGGATCACATTCTCAGTCATCACGATGGCGGCGTCGACCAGCACCCCGATGGCGATCGCGATGCCGGAGAGGGACATGATGTTCGAGGTGATCCCGAAGTGTTTCATCAGGATGAACGAGACGAGGATCGAGACCGGGAGCGGGAAGGTGACGATCAGGATGCTCCGGAAGTGAAACAGGAAAATGATGTGGGCCAGAGTGACCAGAATGGCCTCCTCCAGAAGGGCGTGGCGCAGGGTGCCGATGGTCCGCTCGATCAGCTCGCTCCGGTCGTAAAAGGACCGGATGGCCACCCCGGGCGGGAGGCTCTGGGCGATGGCGGCGATTTTTTCCTTCACGCGGCGGATCACCTCCATGGCGTTCTCCCCGGTGCGCATGACCACGATCCCGCCCACCACCTCGTGGCCGTCGACGTCGAGGGCGCCGCGCCGAAAATCGCCGCCGATTTCCACCGACGCGACATCCCGGAGGTAGATGGGGACCCCCTCGCGCTCCATCAGGACGATGGTTTCGAGGTCGGCTGCCGACTTCACGAGGCCCACCCCGCGGACCACGAACTCCATGCCGTTTTCCTCCACCACCTTGCCCCCCACGTTCAGGTTGCTCTCCCCGACGGCCTTCATGACATCCTGGAGGCTCACCTTGGCGGAGCGCATGCGGGTCGAGGAGACCTCGATCTGGTACTGGCGGACGAAGCCGCCCACGCTCCCCACTTCCGCCACCCCCTGGACGGCGTTGAGTTGGTAGCGGATGAACCAGTCCTGGAGGGCCCGCAGCTGCCCCAGGTCGTAGCCCGTGGCCCCGGCCTTCGAGGGATCAACCTCCAGATAGTATTGGTACACCCAGCCGAGGCCCGTGGCGTCGGGCCCGAGTTTGGGGATCACCCCGGCGGGGAGCACATCCCCGAGGTAGTTGAGGCGCTCGAGCACCCGGGAGCGGGCGAAGTAGTTGTCGATCGCGTCCTCAAAGATCACGGTGATGAGGGTGAATCCGAACATCGAGTTGGCGCGCACGGTTTTCACCCCCGCAAGGCCCTGGAGGTTGACCGAGAGAGGGTAGGTGACCTGGTCCTCCACCTCCTGGGGGCTTCGGCCGGGCCAGTCGGCGAAAACGATGACCTGGTTCTCGCTGAGGTCCGGGATGGCGTCGACCGGCGAGAGGTAGATCGAGCGGATGCCCCATCCGATGAGGAGCAGCGTGCCGCAGGCGACCAGGAACCGGTTTTTCAGCGACCACTCAATCAGTTTGTTGATCATGGCAGGGAGGGGTGGAGGGGGTGGTTGCGATCGGCGTGATCACGGCTTGAGCTCGGTGCCGCAATCGAGCATCTCGGCGCCAAAGAAGGGATTGCGGGCGGTGCTGCCGCTCTGGATCCAGGCCCCGACCTTGGGGGCTCCCGGGAAGGCGCGTCCGGTCATGGGGCACTGGAAGATGCGGACCGACTCGAGGGGGGTGGCCCTGCGGGCGAGCTTCGCCAGTTCGACCGAGGCGGCGCTGAAGGGGTGAAAGGCCTTGCGGGCGTCGACGAGGCTTGAGGCCTTGTCGAGCTGCGCGGCGCTGCGCTGCAGATCCTCGATGATGCGGGTCCAGCCGGAGGCCCCGTCAAACGGGGTGCCGAGCCCGGCAATCGCGGCGGGGATCTTGGGGATTTCCTGATTGTAGCGGTCGAGGCTGTCGGCCGCCAGGGCGTCGGCCACCCGGGTGGCGGCCTCCAGGAAAGCGCGCGCCGCCTGCTCCTGCGCCGGCGTGGCGCGGGCCGGAGCCTCGGCCGGGGCTCCGGGGGCGGGTGCGGAGGCGACGCTGGAGTTCAGTTGGGCCTGGGCATCGAGCAGCAGGTTGCCGGTGCTGACCACCCGCTCCCCCTCCCGCACCCCGTCGAGCACCTCCCAAACCTCATCCCCTGCCCGCCCGAGCCGGAGCTTCCGCTGCTGGTAGGCGCCCCCCCCCTGGTCCACATAGGCGACGGGGGTGCCGCCGGCGTTGAGCACTGCGCTCCGCGGGAGGGTGAGGACCTCGGGGAGCGTGATCTCCACGACGCCATCGGCGTAGACGCGATGGAGAATCTCACGGCGCTTCATCCCCCCCTCCTCGATCAGCGGGTTGGGAAGGTCGACCCGGACCTTGGTGCTGCGGGTCGCCTCGTTGAGATTGGGATCGATGAAGGTGATCGGAGCCTCGAGAACCCGGCCCGGGAGGGACGGGGTGGTGATGCGCACCTTCTGGCCGGTGCGGAGCCAGGCAAGGTCGCGCTCGTAGGCATCGAATCGGAACCACATGGTCGAGAAGTCGGCCAGCTCGAAGAGCTTGTCCCCCTCCTTCACGTACTGCCCGGCGTAGATCTCCCGGGAGACGACCGTGCCCGACATCGGGGAAAGGATCTCGATCATGTGCTCCTCGTCGGGGCGTGAGGCGAGCTTGGCGATCTGAGGCTTGCTGAGGCCCATTTGCAGAAGCCGCTGCTCGGCCGCGGAGAGCATGCGGGCCAGCTCCTCCCGGGGGGGGATGGCCGTGTTGGTGGTCTGGCGATAGACGGCCAGATACTCCCGCTCCAGGGTGAGGAGCATCGGGCTGTGAAGACTCGCCAGGGGCTCCCCTTCCTTGACCTCCGCGCCGACGTAGTTGATGAACAGCTCCTCGATCCGGCCGTCGACGTAGGCGGAGAGCCGCCGGTGCCGCGTATCGTTGTCGTCGATGACGCCGGCCACGCGCAGGGTCCGCTGCAGCGGCCGACGGGCGACGGGTGTCGTGGCGACGTGGGTCACGGTGATCCCCCCAGGGGTGAGGGTGACCAGCCCCTCGGCGACATCGAATCCCTTGTCGCCCTCGTAGACGGGGACCAGGTCCATGCCGCAGATGGTGCACTTGCCCGGCTTGGGGGACTTGATCCAGGGGTGCATCGGGCTCTGGTAGTAGAGCACCGTGCGCTCCTTGGCGGCGTCGGCCGGGACGGCCTCGGCGGCCCCGGGGTGGACGTGGCCGGGGGTGTCATGGCGGGCGAGGAGCCAGCCACCCGCGGCGGCGGCTCCGGCGACGGCCAGCAGAAGGGCCAGGTAGGAGGGTTTCATCGGTTTTCAGCGTGGGGGTTGTGGGTGGGGAGTGGGATGCGTGAGGCCGGGGTCGGAAGGGAGACCCCGGGTCAGGGACTCGGGGTCGACCAGCCCGCAACGAAGGAGGAGATCCGAGATCATTTCGTACTGGTCGGCGACGGCCCGGGCCTCCATCAGCCGGGCCTCGAGGAGCATGCGACGGGATTCCATCATGTCGGTGAACATGCCGCGATTGCTCATCCAGGAGACGGAGGCCACCTGGAGGGCCTGCTCGCTCCTCGGGATGATGTCCTCGGAGTAGGCGAGGGCCTCGCGCCGAGCGGCATCGATGCGGATGCTCAGGATGTGGAGGTCCTCGCGGACGGAGAGCTCGTAGTCGAGGGATTCGAGGCGGGCGGACTCCCCGCGCTCGATCTCGCGGTCGACATCGCTGCGGTATTTCCCGCGGTTGAACCAGGGGAGGTTCATCGCCACGGTGAACATGCCCTCCCGGGGCGAGGGGTCGCGGGAGTATTGGCGGCCGTCGATCCCGAGGGTGATGTCGGGCAACCGCTGCCGGCGGGCAAGCTCGGTCCGGGCCTCCGCCGCGCGCACCTCCTGGAGCATGACCTGCAGCCGTGGCTCTGCGCGCAACGCCTGTTGGATGAGGGGATCGCCATACGGGATGGGCGGGGCGGCGGGCGGGAGGGCGAACCGTGGGACCGGCGTCCCGGTTGGGCGGTTGATCAGCCGGTTGATGGTGAGGTGCTCATGGGTGAGTTCGTTTTCGCGCGTTTTCAGGTCCTGCACACGTCGCGCCGACTCGTTCTTCAGCCTGAGCACCTCGACCTGCGATCCGGTCCCTGCGGTGTAGCGTTGCTCGGCGTTCGCCCCCCAGAGGTTGACCTGGGCGAGGTCGTTGCGCCCGATCTCAACCACCTGCTCGGCGAGCGCGGCGCGGTACAGGGCCTTGGAAAGCTCGCGTCGAACCATCTGGAACTGGAGCTCGATGTCGAGCTCGGCGGCCTGGAGCTCCTGGCGGGCAACCTCCCGGGCGGCATGCGCCTTTCCGAACAGGGGGAGCTTTTGCTCCACGCCGTAGGTGAGGTCGCCCTCCTCGCTCAGGTTGGCCCCGCGGTCCGTGGTGAGGTAGCCCCCCACCCTGGCCATCGGATCCTCCCAGGTGCGCACGGCCGCCACCCCAAAGCGGGCGGCATGGGTCCGGGCCCGCGCCGCCCTCACCGCCGGGTTGTTCGTGCGGGCCTGGTCGACAAAGCCCTGGATGACGGCAGGGGAGAGCGGGATCGGTTTCTCCTGGGCCGTGCACGGGGGGGCAGGGGGAACCAGACAGGCGAGCAGGGCGACCAGCGCGGGCATCCGGCGGGTGGTGGAGCGGGACCAGCTTGGGCTATGGATTGGCATCGGCTTCATACGCGTCTCAGGGCGGCGGATCGGGGTACGGCATGGAACAGCGACAACGGGTACGGAACTGACCAGGCAAGGGCGCACCGGAACGAGGGACGGGGCAAGACGGGGGAAGACCGCTGGGTGCGCCCGGTCCGTGGGGAGGATCTCCCCGGAGGGCCGGTCAAATCAACCGCGTACAGTACCGGGAGAAGATCGGGAGGGAAGCCGGGGTGCCGCCACGGGATCGGGCGACGAGGGATCGCGAGGAACCGGAGTCCCCGGGAGCCGCGAGGCTCCAGGCGGGGGCAAGGGAGAG
>DMJJ01000392.1:0-160 GCA_003452185.1 Verrucomicrobiales bacterium
CCCGCCCGCCACGGGGCAGGTCCTGCTGGTGCGAGGGCGTGTGGATGAGGAGAAGGGGGTCGGGTACTTCCGCACCTTCTGCGCGATGCCCGAGGCCTCCGCCCCCGCCAAGCGGGTGGCGGCCTCCCGCCGGATCGCGGCGCGGCTGGCCGATCAGGTC
>DMJJ01000392.1:410-9660 GCA_003452185.1 Verrucomicrobiales bacterium
CGGCGCGGCTGGCCGATCAGGTCGACAACTACTACCTCCGGCAGCTGGACGCCTCCGGGGCCCGCCTCAGCGACACCCCGGTGGCTCTCCACGAAGGGGCGAACCACGATCGGCATCTCCGTTGGGAAACCTTCCAGCAGTACGTCGACTTCCAGCCCGGCGCCCGCGTCCTTCAGCTCGTCCACGGCACCACGGTCCTGGCGGAACGGTTCGTGAGCCCGGGTTCCCCGACGCTGCAGCTTGGCCCGGTCTCCCTCGATCCGGTGGCGCAAACGTTGTCGGTTCGGTGGGCCGCCTCGGATCCGGATCACGATCCGCTCCGGTTCAGCATCCAGTACAGCACGGACAATGGTCAGACCTGGCGCACGCTGCGCACGGGGTGGAAGACCCTTGAGGCCACGGTGAGCACCCGGATGCTTCCGGGAAGCCCCCAGGCGCGGGTGCGCGTGATTGCCACGGATGGGGTCAACTGCGCCATGGGAACCTCCCCGGCCTTCACCCTCTCGAAGCATTCCCCCGAGCCGCAGATCGATGGAGTGGCCGAAGGGGAGCGGATTCCGTTCGGCGCGACCCGGCTGCTGCACGGCTTCGCCCTCGATGCCGAGACCCCCAGTGCCAGGATCGCTTTGCAATGGACCTTTGCCGGCCCCTCCCCGCTGGCCAGCACCGGTGCGGTCGTCCACCTTCGGGAGCTCTCCCCCGGATCCTACACCGCCACGCTCACGGCGACCGACACGGACGGGGCCACGGCTTCCATGGCACGGCACTTCGAGGTCCTGCCGCTGGTGATCCCGGAGGGAATCGCCCCGGTGGTCGATGGCTCGCCGAATGACCCGGCCTATGCTGATGCGGCCCTGGTGCGGATTCCGCTGGGGGGCGGCCAGTATGCCCGCGCACACCTGACCCACGCCGGAGGGGCCCTGTATGCCTCGTTCTCGAACCTCCGGTACGCCAGCGTGGGATCCAGGGTGAACCGCCACGTCGGCCTGCGGATGGATCCCAACTCGAGCCGCAACGCCCTCGGCCAGCCCGGGGATGTCGGGTTCTTCGTCGACGAGGACGGGATTCCGTCACAGGAGGTCGGCACCGGGACCGGGATGAGCCCCACCCTTTCGCCGAAGCCCGGGTTCACGGTGGCCATCCAACGGGGCCCGACTTCCTGGAGTGCCGAGCTGCGGATTGATGACAGCCTGCTCGGGGGCTGGAACCACACGGCCGGGCTGATGCTGGATCATGACACGCCCCACTGGCCGCCTCCCGCAACCGATGCCTCCCCCGGCACGTGGGCCCCGGCTTACCTCGGAACCGTGCTGCCGGCCCAGCCCAACCGGGCTCCGCTGGCCAACGCCGGTGCCGACCAGCGGTACGCACCACGCACCACACGGACGATCTACCTCGACGGGGCTGCAAGCAACGACCCGGATGGCAACCCGCTCACGTATCACTGGAAGCAGGTCGGCGGGCCTGCCATCACCCTGGTCAAGCCAGACGAGGCGATCGCCGCGATCCAGATCGGCCCGGTCACCACCACCACCCTCTACACGTTTGAGCTCCGGGTGAACGATGGCCTCTCGGACAGCCTGCCAGCCCAGGTCCGGGTTCTCCTGGAGCCGGCCCCGTTCCTGCCGCCTGCCTTCGCCACAGCCGGGTTCGCGAACCTCGGGTCGGACGGCGAGCTTCGCCTCCGCCTGACCGGGATCCCCGGCCAGTCCTACCGAATCGAGGCATCGGAAGACTTGGAGCATTGGTCCACCCTCAGGACGGTGTACTCGGACTACGCAGGCCGGATCGACGCGACCCAGCTGATGGACCTGAAGAGCCACCCGCAACTCTTCTTCAGGTCGGTGACCCCGTGAGTTCGCGCGCCATCGGGTGGGAGAGGCGTTGCCGCCCCCCGGCCCTGGTCATGGTTTGACCAACCGGAAGAAAAGGGTCGGTGTGGAGGCGTCCAGGGTGATCGGGATGGGGCCGCCCCCCGACGGAACCGAGGCCAACACGGTCTCCCATCCGGCGGGGTTCAGAAGGTCGACCAAGCGCTCGAGCCGGTAGCCTGAGCCGGCGGGGGGGACCTGCAGACGGAGCGTTCCATCCGTAAGAAGCTCGATCCCGAGACGGAGCGGCCCGGCAGGAAGATCAAGGGAGAGCTGGAACACCGCGCCGCCCGACGCCTCCCCGCCGAGGGTTGAGGCTCCGTAGAAGAGACCGGGGCTGTTTCCGGACACCAAGCCAGCCCACGGCTCCTGGGGAGAGGCACCCGACTTCGAAAAACGGGCCACGATTCCGTAGCCGGAGCCGTCAGGCTGGATCCGGAACACCGTCCCCACCGCCTCCCCACCCCCGAAACGGGTGGTCCCGAGGAGTGATCCATCCCCAGCCGGAACCAACCCGCCAAGCGGGGTCCGTCCATCCCCACCGGAGGAGAGAAAGCTGTGAACCACCTGATAGCCGGAGCCGTTGGTTCGGATCACGAAAATCGAACCCAGGCCGGCCGTCCCCCCGGCGGAGGAGGTGCCGATCAGCACGCCATCCGCCAACTGGAGCAGCTGTCCATCGGGAGTGGCAGCATCTCCAAACCCGGTCAAACTCCGGAGCACTTTAAATCCCTCCCCGAAGGGATTGATCGTGAAGATCACCCCCTTGTTGGCAGCCCCCCCCTGCTCCGTCACCCCGTACAGGTTTCCATCCGCCCCCTCCGTCAGGGGAGCGAAAGGACGCCGACCATCCCCTCCGCCTGCTGGGAACAGTTTCAGGAGTGAAAAGCCGCCCCCGCTCGGGTCATATTTCCAGATCGACCCGTTGGTGGCCGTAGTTCCCCCGCTGATGCAGGTGCCATACAGCGCCCCGTCCCGAGCGCGCAGGAGCTGGGTGACCGGATTGGTGCCTGTGGAGGAGGTGAACGACTTCAAGAGAGCAAACCCGCTCCCATCCTTGTTCAGCCGAAAGAGTGTGCCACCGTCGGCGGAGCCACCGGTCGCGGTCGTGCCGTAGAGGACCCCATCAATCCCTTCCACCACCCCGCCGCGGGGACTGCTCCCCTCGGCAGATCCCCCAAACTGCTTGAGCACGGTGAAGGCTCCATCCCCAGGACGGAGGCTGAAGACCATCCCCCGGTCCCCCACTCCACCCTGGCGGCTCGTCCCGTAGAGGAGCCCGTCGGTTCCCAGCACCAGTGCTGATTGGACGAAAGACCCGGAGAGCCCGCCAAAATCGAGAAGCTCCCGAAACCCGGTTCCATCCCGGCCGACTGAAAAGAAGAACCCACCCCCAAGCCGGCCCCCCAACGAGGAGCTGCCATACAACAGCCCGTCCGAGCAGGCCAGGAGGGTCGGAAGGGGGCCGCCGTTGGTCGGGAACAGCGGGGGCAGCGTCAGCACGGGGGTCACCCCACCCGACTTTGCAATGGCGAGGATCGTAAAGGCCGGGGAAAGCGGCCCCGTGGAGAACAACGCATAGAGGCTCCCATCCCCTCCCTCCTGAAACGAACCGATGGCGGCATCCTGTCCGCCCGAGCTTGCCATCCCCAGCTCCCGCAGGTCGCCCCCCGCAAGATCCGTGCTGAAAAAGGAGAGACCGAAAAAGTGCTCCTGCCGGACGCCGTAAAGACGGTGGTCCCCTCCCTCGATCAACGCAACGATCGGGTTCAAGCTCGTGAGGGTGGGCACGAAGTGGGTCCCGTCCGTTCGCATCTCAAACAGGGAAACCCCAACCCCAGGCACCACCGCCACCCCATGAAGCTTGCCATCACTCCCCTCGAAGAACCGGGAGAGCTGCGCGTCCAGACCGACCGTCGTCGAGCTCCCGCCATCAGGGTCGATCCGTGTGAGGCCGGAAAGGCTCCCGACATAGAACGCACCCTCCGATCCGCGGAAGAGACTGCCATGGACCGGTGGCAACCCGTGAAGCCGCGTGAACCCGCTTCCATCGATTCCGACCCGGTAGAGAAAATTCGTCAGGCCCGATTCCGGAAAATCCGTGGCCTCCCCGTAAATGACCCCGTCCACCAGGGCAACCAGCGGACCCGGGAGGAAACTCACATTGGTGAAGATCGAACCGAACTCGAGCAGCGTCCGGGACTCCGTCCCCTGCCCCTCCACCCGGATCAGCGCCCCAAACCCCCGTTTCCCTCCCACGCCCGCTGTGCCGTAAAACGAGCCATCAGGAGCCTGCAGAAAGGGACCCGGCTGGGCAGCCAGGGGAAGACCAAAGGAATAGAGGCTCCCCACCTCACCCGACGCCGCCACACTCATGGCCGCGGAGACCAGCAACCCGGCCGGAAGAGACTTCGCGAACGAACAAACCCCCGCCAGAAACCGCACGGAATGGCACATCGATTGCATACGTCAGGAGTCTAAGGGATAATCGTTGTAGGGGTCCGAGGCGAGCAAAAAGGGGGACCTCGGGCGAAGGGGCGGGACGATCGCCACCCAAGAGAGCCTCCCTTGAAACCGGCGCTTCCGTCGGTTCCTTCCTCGGCGGGGCGACCGTCGTTAAGGCAGGGGAACTCAGCCGCCCGCAGGGGAAGCGGAACGGGCGAATGAAACCGAATCGCGGAAGCGCCGGTTGTCGGCCCGAATCCGGGCCGCCAGGCTCTTCGCCAGCGCGAAGAGGAAATAGGTGGCGACGTCCGGCTCCTGGGCGCGGAGTTTTTGGAGCAGCGGACCGGTCATCCTGAGGAGAGTGCTGTTCTGGTTGGCGATCACGTCGGCCGACCGGGGCCCGTCATCAAAGAGTGCCATCTCACCAAAAACCTCCCCCGCCATGAACGTGGCGAGCACCGACTCCTTGCCCGCAATCATCAGTCGCACCCGCACCTCCCCCTCCAGAATGAAGAAGAGATCGTCTCCCGGCTGTCCCTGCTTCACCACCTCGGTCCATTGCCGGACCTCGATCCGTTCGAGGTAGGCCGAGAAGCGGGCAAGCTGCTCATCCGACAAGTCTGCCAGGATCTTGATGCGACGAAGCGCCCCGGGCTTCAACCCCGTCCCAGGGGCCCGGGAGGCGGCGGGAACCCCGGCCGCCCCGGCGCCGGAGGGGGCACCCACACGGAAAAACATCTGAAGCTCCGGAATCGCGGAGGCCTTTCGCCAGGAGTCCTCCCCGTCGGAGTAAACCCAAGTGTCCGCCAACACCCGCTCCTCCTTGATCCAGGAGACGAGGATGGGGAGCTCGACCGGACCGTAAACGGCCTTGTCGGCCGCCCAGATCCGATAGCCGGTCTCGGCAGATTGGTCGTCCTGCGGATTGACGTCGCCCATGGTGGAGCGAAGAGCCGACCCGCGCTATCGCGAGGCCGTCGTCTTCGCCCGAGGCTTGTCGCTTAAGGTCTGCAGAAATGCAACAAGCGATTTAATCTCGTCCGGCTTGAGCGTCTTCCCAAGCTGGAGACGGGCCATTTCCTCAACCGCCTGGGGAAGCGTGGCGGCGGCGCTGTCGTGAAAGTATGGGGCAGTCAACCCGATGTTCCGAAGGCTCGGGACCTTGAATTTGAACTTGTCCCCCTCATCCTTCGTGATCGCCATCCGGCCCAGGTCCTTGTCGTTGGGATACGGGTTGACGAGGCCCAGCTTCTGGTAGGAGTTCCCACCCAACAGCGGGCCGTTGTGGCAGGTGGTGCAACCCGCCGTGAGAAACAGCCCCAGCCCCCGCTGCTCCTCCAGACTGAGAGCCCGGTCCTCCCCCTTGAGGAAATCATCCAACCGATCATGCGACACCAGGGTCCGCTCGAAGGCGGCGATCGCCCGGGCCATGTTGTCGTAGGTAATCGACTCCGGCCCGGCGCCGAACGCCTTGGCAAACAATGGCGGGTAATCCTTCGTCCCCTTGAGTCGGCGAACCACCTCGTCGGCATTCGGCATCGCCATCTCGACCGGATTCAGCACCGGCCCCTTGGCCTGCGCCTCCAGGGAGTCCGCCCGCCCATCCCAAAACTGGGCGATGTGCAGCCCGGCATTCAGCACCGTCGGAGCGTTGCGCCCCCCGCGCTTGCCGTGGGCCCCGAGGGAGAATGCCTCGTTATCAACCCCTCCACGCCCGCCATCGACACGGTGACAGGTGTTGCATGACTGGCTCTGGTTGATCGAAAGGCGGTTGTCGTTGAAAAGCTTCCTCCCCAGAACGATCTGTTCGGGAGTATCCCGCTCCGCCCCCGGCATCCGCGCCGGCAGGGGCGCCACCACGGCAAGCGCCGCCTTGCGGAGCTCCGCCGGCGAACTGGGTGCATCCCCTCCGGAGAGCAGGGCGGCCGCGGAGAAGGAGAAAATCAGGGCAAGACTCAGGTGCTTCATAACGTTGATAGTCGGGCGCATAAAGAAGAGGTGAAAGGAGCTCATGTCAATCATGCGTCGATTAAAAATCCTTCACACTGCAGCAAGGGATCGGGCTCTTTCCCTACCTCCCAACATTCGGTGGGGCTCGCCCCGGACCGGCGACACCTCCCCCGCGATGCCAAGGGTCTCTTGGCCCCTCCGCACAAAATCAAAAACCCCTTCCCCGGGTTACCGGGGAAGGGGTTGTGGAAGTGAGTCTAGCTCAGCTTAGAACTTATAGATGACGTTCGCGGCGAGCAGGATGGCGTTGCGACGATCGCCGGCCTGAGGCCCGCTGTTGTCGACGCTGCCAAACGCGTGGCCGTTACCGTCAGCCTGGTGGTCCCAACGGACTTCCAGACGGCTGATGACGTTCGCCCAGAGGTCATACTGGACCGTGCCGGTGAGGGCGAGGATCCGGGTCGGGGCCGCACCTGCGGTCGAGAGAACACCGGTCGACTGCTCGAAGTGCTCGCCGCGGACCAGGAAGGTCAGCTTGTCGGTCGCCTTGAGCGAGGTGTAGATCGAGACAGCGTCAGCATGGAGCGGGGTCAGACCAGCACCGGGGTTGTTGGAGCTCCCGAGGTAGTCATACGCCACGCCAACCTTCACGCCCGCCCACGGGGTGTTCAGGGTCGCACCGACATACAGGTTGTCGGTGGCACGGTAGGTGGAGCCAGCGCCGTTGATCACGCCCGCATACAGGGTCGAGCCAGCGAGGAATCCGAGGCTGTCCGGAGCCTTGATGGTCAGGCCACCGAGATAGGTCTTGTAGCTCTCAGCACGGCCAGAGGCAGTGGTGCGGCCATTGATCAGCGGGGCGGTCGAGTTCGCGATGCCGCCGGTGACACCGATCAGCTCGGTCAGCTGGTAGCTGGCGAGAAGACCCGTATGGCTGGTCGGCTCCACACCGTAAGCATAGCTGTGGGTGTAGTGCGGGTTGTTGACGCGCTCAAAGGTCTCATAACCAATGATCGTGTCGAACACGCCCATCTTGAACTCAACACCGTTCCCGATCGGGGCGCGGAGGTTGACATAGGCCTGCTTGATGCCCGCGTTGCCGGTGGTGGTGCCGAAGACCGCGAGGTCGTCGCCATAACCAAGGTCAACACGATAGCCAGCAGCCCACTGGTCCTGCGCGTCCAGAGGCTTCTGGATCGTGAGCTGGACGTAGTTGAGGTTGAACCCGTCAGCCTTGCTCGGGCCTGCGAACGGGATCGCGGGATTGTTCACGTTGCCAGTGCCAAGATTCCACTGGGCCGACGTGTCCACGAATCCGCTGATCGTGGTGGAAGACAGCGCGGTCAGCAAATGCTGGCTCGCCTCTTCCGCCTGCACAAACGCTGGAAGGCTGACCAAACCGACGGCCGCCAATCCCAGGGTCCATTGATTAACTTTCATTCTCTGTTCCTCCTGCGAATGTTTTGTTTCTTTAACTGAACGTTTCTTGAGTTCGACGGACAAAAACAGTTTGTCCGTCCCACCAGAACGGTGCATTTGCGCGGTTACATAGTGGAAAAGCGCAAAGTAACGCAACAAGTTTTTTCGCAGAGCCGAGAAATCATCGGCAAAAATTGCCTAATGAATTTGATTCGCGGCGTTGATTCGTCAACGTCGACTGAAGAAAACCACGCCGCCGGCGAACGCGAGGAGCGCGAGGATCAGCAGGAGGATCTTCACCCAACTCTTGGGATATCGGCCGGCGATGGCGCCGGTGTAGCCGTTGATCACGACCTGGTAGCTGGAGGGGCCGTAGACGTAGGTGAGGATCCAGACCGGGCAGAGGACATGCTTGAAGGTCTGGTCGTGGTAGTCGGCGTCGACTTGCAGGTTGCGGTGGGTGTCGCCCGGGACCTGTGAGGCGCAAAGGGAGTGCAGCTGTCGGTCCATCTCCTGGCGGGAGCGTTCGGCGGCGGCACGAAGATCGACCTGGTACTGCTCGACGACCCACCCCGCGAGAAACGTGGCCTCGTAGGGGACGAGTTCCTTGGTTGGGAACGGCTCCACGGAGCGGAGCAGCTCAGGGTTGACCCCCCGGGTCCCGGGGACGAGCTGGTCGTCAAAGAAGTGGTGAATCTCCCCCGCGCTTGGCTGCCACCGGACCCGCTGGACCTGCCGGCTGACCGTCCGGCCGTTCTGGTCCTGGTAGTATTCGGTCTCGTAGTAATAGTAGCCCGACTCCGCGGTCCAGGCGGCATCGGCCTGGGCATCGAAGGTCCAGTAGGGGACGTAGATCCCCCGGACCGTGTCGGTCAGGGCCCGGCTCTTCAGGGCATCCGGCGCGAGCCAAAGCCTTCCGTACCACTCCCGTATCAGGTCTCGCACGGCAGGCTCCGCCAGCTTGAAGGGGAGGAGGCTCTCCGGGGAGATGGGAGCGCGGGTCTGCTCGTACGGGACGAGCTGGGCCGCGCCACAGAAGTCACACCGCTGCCCGACGCGGGCCGGGTCGAAGACGGAAATCGCCTGGCAGCTCTGGCATTTGACGGAGGTGCGGGTCGCCTTCCAGCCCCGAGCGGAATCGGGGGCATCCCTCAGGGCCGCCGCAAGGTCGTGCTCCTCGATCTGCCCCGTCGCCTCGTCCCTCCGCCCCGGGGCCACCGCGCCGCAGTAGGGGCAGACGAGCGCCTGCTTGGCGGGATTCCAATGGGCATCGGCCCCGCAACCGGGGCAGTGGAACTTGTCGCGGGCGACCGCTTCCGGCATGGGGCTGGGGGGGGGTTCGGAGTCGAGTTCCGGCGGGCTACTTCAGGAACTCCTGGAGCGCGGCGCGGGTGATCCGGAACGCAGTGCCGATCTTCTTGGCCTTGAGGTCCCCCGCCTCAATGCTGCTGAGGACATCCGCCTCGGTAACCCCCAGGAGCCTGGCCGCATCGGCCGGGGTGAGGAGATCGATTGCGGGAGCCGGCGCAGCCGCGGGGGCCGCCGCGGGGAGTGGGGGTGGATTT
>DMJJ01000069.1 GCA_003452185.1 Verrucomicrobiales bacterium
TACTACAGCGGTTACTACTACGACTACTACTCGAAGTCGGACGATGCCAAGCCGGGCGCCCTTGCCGGTGCGGCGAAGCCGGCCGCCCCCGCCGAGGGGGACGGAGATGGCGACGACGATGGGGAGATCAAGACCAAGTATTAACCGGCGGCTGGCATCACGGATACGGCATCCATTCACAAGGAGTCTGCAGACATGAAAGCGGTTCGACACATAGCAGCGGTGGTTTCCCTGGCGGCGATGTTCCTCCTGGGCGGTTGCGCGACCGATTCGCCCTCCCACGCCGGGCAGTCCCAGCCGGCGGCCTCCCCGGGCAAGGTGGCGGTGCAGCCGGAGCTCATCCGGTTGAACGAGCTGCTGACGATCACCTTCTCGGATCTTCCGCCCAACAACCAGATTCCCGAGTTCCGCGACCGGGTGAAGGAGGATGGGACCATCCTGCTCCCGCTCGGTGTCCGCATCGAGGCGGCCGGGAAGACGGCCGCCCAGCTTCAGCAGACCATCGAGGCGTCGTACGTGCCCCGTTACTACCGGCGGCTCACCGTCTCGGTGAAGAACGAGGAGCGGTTCTACTATGTGGGCGGCGAGGTTCGCCAGCCCAACCGCCAGCCCTACGCCGGAGCCGGGATCACGGTGCTCCAGGCGATTGATTCCGCCGGGGGCTTTACCGAGTTTGCCAACCGCCGCAAGGTCACCCTCCGGCGTGTGAACGGCGAGCTCTACACGATCAACTGCGTCAAGGCACTCGAGGATCACTCCCTGGATCTCGCGGTCTATCCCGGTGATTCGGTGAACGTGCCGAAGCGCTGGTGAGGTTCCGACACACAACGTGCTCGTACTAAAAATTCTCGCAGGCAGGCTGGCCGGCAGGGAGATCCCCGCCGGCCGCTTTCCATTTTCCATCGGTCGCTCCGGCGACTCGTCGCTGGCCACCGAGGATCCCGGGGTCTGGGACCGCCATGCCGTCATCAAGCTCCACCCGGGAGAGGGTTTCAGCATCAACCCGGTGGGCGAGGCGACGGTTTTGCTGAACGGCGAGCCGTGCGAGGCGGCCCGCCTCCGGAACGGGGATGTTCTCCGGCTGGGGAGCCTGGATCTCCAATGCTGGCTGAGCCCGGCGCGTCAAAAACGCCTTCGGGTGGCGGAGGGGATCACCTGGGGTCTGGTCCTGGCCGTGCTGGCGCTTCAGGCCTTCCTTCTCCACCGGCTTGTGGTGGCGGGCTGAGTCCCTCCTCCGATGCCCCAAGGCTCTCCCGGCGCGGGGAGCCGCCTCCCGAACCCCTCATCCCCCTGCCACGGCACCCGCCGCCGGGGGAGGGCGCCTCAATGGCGGAAATGGCGTACCCCGGTGAAGACCATCGCCAGGTTGTGGGCGTCGGCCGCTGCAATCACCTCGGCATCCTTCACCGATCCCCCGGGCTGAATCGCCCCGGTGGCCCCGGCCTGTGCGGCCGCCACCAGCCCGTCGGGGAACGGGAAGAAGGCATCGCTGCAGACCACGCTGCCGGCGAGGGAGAGCCCGGCCTCCCCGGACTTCCAGACCGCAATGCGGCTCGAGTCGACCCGGCTCATCTGCCCGGCGCCGATCCCCAGGGTGCGATCCGCTGCCGCGTAGACGATCGCGTTCGATTTCACATGCTTCACGACCCGCCATCCAAAGAGCATCGCCTTGAGCTCGCTGTCCGTGGGCTGGCGTCGTGAAACCACCTTGAGCTGGGAGCGCTCGATCCGGCCTGCGTCCCGTGACTGCCAGAGGAAGGAACCTGCCCCCACGCTCCGAATGTCGACAGCGGCCTCTTCGGCCAGGCTCCGGCGGATCCGGAGGAGCCGGAGGTTCTTCTTCTTCTGAAGGAGCGCGAGCGCGTCCGGCTGGAATGAAGGGGCGATGATCACCTCGCTGAAGATCTCGCTGATCGCCTCGGCGCAGGCGAGATCGAGCGGGGAGTTCACCGCGATGATACCGCCGAACGGCGCCTGGCGATCCGTGGCGTAGGCCTTGTCCCAGGCCTCGCGCAGGCTCATCCCTTGGCCGAGCCCGCACGGATTGGTGTGCTTCAGGATGGCCACCGTAGGGGACTCGGAGGAGAACTCCTCAATGAGCGCCGCCGCCGCCGTGAGGTCGAGAATGTTGTTGTACGAGAGCTCCTTTCCGTGGAGCTGCTCAAAGAACTCGGGAAACCGGCCGTACAGGGCCGCCTTCTGATGGGGGTTTTCCCCGTAGCGGAGGGTCTGGGCCAGCGGGGCCTGCACCCCGAGGGCGGGGGGAGGGGTGCCGGCGGGCGAAAGCTGGAATGCCTTCGAGAGGTGGCTCGCGATGGCGGCATCGTAGGCCGACGTCCGGGCGTAGACCTTGGCCGCCAGGGCCCGGCGAAGCTCCAGCGTCGTCTCACCCGAGGACTCGACCTGCCGGGCCACGACCTCGTAGTCGGCCGGGTCCACCACCACCGTCACGCTCTCGTGGTTCTTGGCGGCGCTCCGGAGCATCGAGGGGCCCCCGATGTCGATGTTCTCAATGGCGTCGTGGAGTGAGACATCCGGCTTGGCGACCGTTTTCTCGAACGGATAGAGGTTCACGACCACGAGGTCGATCGGGGGAATGTCGTGGGCCTTGACCGTGGCCTCGTGCTCCGCGTTGCCCCGGAGATACAGGAGGCCGCCGTGCACCTTCGGATGGAGGGTCTTGACGCGCCCGTCAAGCATCTCGGGAAACCCGGTGTGCTCGCTGAGGTCCTTGACCTTGAGCCCGGCCGCCCGGAGGGCCTGGGCGGTTCCGCCCGTGGAGAGCAATTCCACCCCGGCCTTTGCCAGTGTCTGGGCAAAGGGAACGAGGCCGGTCTTGTCGGAGACGGAAATCAGGGCGCGCGTCATTTTGGGCATAGGCGGGCGATAAAATCAGGACCCGGCGCCAGCCAGTCAATGGGAATCCGAGGGCCAGGGGAGACGGGGTGCCATGGGGAGCGAGTGGGAGAGAAGCCGGTGGATCCTGGGGGCGCGTCCCACTCCGCCTCTGAAACGCGGTGACGCGGAGACGCAGGGACGCGGACCGAGGAGAAGATTTCCAATGGGAGGCTACGGTTTGGAAGCTGGAAACCCCCCGCCAAACCAGGGGCGGCTTGATCTGAGACATTTTCCTAAATTTTCGCCGAGGCTTCACCGATGGAAGAAGGGCCATGGAAATGGCGGGGCACCGGCAGCCTAGGATGCCGGGGGGAACGTGGGCGGACACCCCGAATACCAGTCCGCCCGGCGGCAGGGATGCCGTGCTTAACCGCCCCAACAGGGGCACTCATGGAAGAAGTATATGGTTATCAATACCAACGTATCGGCCCAGAACGGTGCTCGTCTGCTCTCGGAGTCCTCCGCGAAACTCGCCAAGTCCCTGGCCCGCCTCTCCTCCGGATCGAAGATTGTTTCCCCCGAGGATGATGCGGCAGGTCTGGCGGTCTCGATGCGACTCGACGCGCAGATCAGCCGGACTCAGGCCGCCAACAACAACGTCGGCAACGCGATCTCGTTCTCTCAAACCCAGGAAGGGTTCATGAGCAAGGTGGCCAAGGCTCTCGACCGCATGAGTGAGCTGGCGATCCTCTCCCAGGACGTCACCAAGAGCAACAGTGACCGCACGTTGTATAACAACGAGTTCACGACCCTCGCTTCGTACATCACGAACGTGGCGTCGAAGGACTTCAACGGCGTCAGCCTGTTCACCAGCACGACGCTGCAGGTGACGGTGGACAGCGAGGGTGCCCAGTTCGCCATGACGGGCATCAACCTCGGTGCCTCGACCTACACCACGGCGACCGGTTCCACGGTCGACACCGCGGCCAACGCTGTGACGGCGCTGACCAACGTGAAGAACGCCATCAACACCCTCGCCTCCGACCGTGCGACGGCCGGCGCGAGCCTGGCGCGTCTCCAGTACACCACTGAGCAGCTCGGCGTGCTGCATGACAACCTCTCGGCTGCCAACAGCCGGATCAAGGATGTCGACGTG
>DMJJ01000602.1 GCA_003452185.1 Verrucomicrobiales bacterium
CCCCCATCGTCTCCGGGGCGACGTCCAGCGGGGGGCTCTGACGGGCCGTGGCGATGCGGGCGAGAATCTGCCGGGTCAGCACCGCCACGTCCTCCAGACGCTCCCGCAGCGGGGGGATGAGGATCGGGATCACTGCCAGCCGGTAATAGAGATCCTCACGGAACTCCTTCGACTGAACCCGCTCCTGGAGATCGATGTTCGTCGCCGCAATGAGCCGGACGTCCGCGCTCAGGGGGGTGGAGCCTCCGAGGCGTTGAAACTGGCGATCCTGCAGCACGGTCAGAAGCTTGGGCTGGAGGAGCAGGGGCAGGTCCCCGATCTCGTCCAGAAAGAGGGTGCCGCCGCGGGCCATCTCGATCCGGCCGATGCGGCGCTGGTGCGCTCCGGTGAATGCCCCCTTCTCATGGCCAAACATCTCGGACTCCAGGAGCTCGCGGGGGAGGGCGGGGCAACTCGCGGTGACAAACGGGTTCGCATGTCGACGGCTTGCCCGGTGGATCATCCGGGCCAGGAGCCCCTTGCCGACACCGGTCTCCCCCATGATCAGCACGGTGGAGTCGATTGCGGCGATTTTGGTCACCAACTCCCTCAGGTTTTGAACCGGGCGGGAGGTTCCGGCGAACTCGGCGTCGGGCGGGGGTTTTGAGACCGCCTCGCGAAGCTCGCGATTCTCACGGAGCGCTGTCCCAAGCCGTGTCGCCGAGGCTGTCAGGGCGCGCAGTTCATCGAGTGCAAACGGCTTGGTGACGTACTCGAACGCCCCTTTCTTCATCGCCGCGACGGCATCCTTCACCTGGCCCACCGCGGACATTACGATGACCGGAAGCTCAGGGCGGGTTTTCTTCAGGTGCTCAAGCACGGCGATCCCGTCGGCCTCCGGCATCTTGAGGTCCACCAGCGCGCAGAGGAGTTCCTCGGAGGCGAGGCTGATCGCCTCCCTGCCGTCGGCCGCAAGCACCGGTTCGTAGCCCCATTTCGTCAGGTTGTACTCGAGAAGGCGGCGGATGGTCTCCTCGTCGTCGGCGACAAGGATGCGCTTGCTTTGAGGGTCGATCATCATGCGGTCTGGGCACCACCAATATTCCCCAACTGCGGGCATCTGCAACCTACTTTCAATCGGGACAGCTACTTCAATCACAGTGGCTTGAGCTCTCTTTCAAGGTGTTTATGGGGGGCGGGAGGAGGCTTTCTGCCCCGGTCCCGCCCGTCGGGACGGGGGGCTCCGTTGGTAAAGCGTCGACAATCCCCGGGAACATGCTACCGATCTCTCCGTCCAGCCATTTCCCGAATCATGAGCCCTGATCGCTTCATCTCGTTCGTTCGCCTGTCGATCCTTGCCTGCCTGGCCTGGGTCCTCGGCCTGCAGGCGGGCGTGGGGGCCACTGCGCCCCGCGGCCCCCTTCAGTTCAACCGCGACATCCGCCCGATCCTGGCCGAGAACTGTTTCGCCTGCCACGGGCCGGACAAGAACAAGCGCAAGGCCGGGCTTCGGCTCGACTTCAGGGAGGAGGCGACGGCCCGGCTGGAGTCGGGCGAGCAGGCGGTGGTCCCGGGCAACCCGGCCAGGAGCCACCTCCTCGACCTCGTGACCACGGCCAAGGAGGAGGATCGGATGCCTCCCCGGAAAACGGGCAAGCGGCTGACCCGGGAGCAGGTCGACACGCTCCGGGAGTGGATCGCCCAGGGGGCTTCCTTCCAGCCCCACTGGGCCTATGTCGCGCCGCAGCGGCCCGCGGCCCCCGCCGTGCGCGGCGCGGGTTGGGCCCGGAACGACATCGATCGGTTCATCCTGGCGCGGCTCGACAAGGAGGGGCTGAAGCCCTCCCCCGAGGCCGACCGCCCGACGCTTCTCCGCCGCGTGACGCTCGATTTGACGGGGCTGCCTCCAACCCTCCGGGAGCTTGACGCGTTCCTGTCCGATGCCTCCCCCACGGCCTACGAAAAGGTGGTCGATCGCCTGCTCGCTTCCCAGGCCTTTGGCGAGCGCTTCGCCCAGCAGTGGCTCGACCTGGCCCGCTACGCCGACTCCGACGGCTACCACGCCGACACCTCCCGCTCGATGTGGCAGTACCGGGATTACGTCATCCGGTCGCTTAACGAAAACAAGCCGTTCAACCAGTTCACGGTGGAGCAGCTCGCAGGCGATCTGCTTCCCAATCCCAGCCTGGAGCAACGCATCGCCACGGCGTTCAACCGGAATGGCATGAGCAGCGCAGAGGGGGGAGCCGATCCCGAGGAGTACATGAACAAGTACGTCACCGACCGGGTGAACACCTTCGGCACCGTGTTCCTGGGCTCCAGCACCGCCTGCACCGAGTGCCACGACCACAAGTACGACCCCTTCACGCAGCGTGAGTACTATCAGCTGTATGACTTTTTCAACCGGATCCCGGAGCGGGGTCTCGACAGCGACCCCGCGCCGCCGTTCATCAAGGTCCCCACCCCGGAGCAGGCCGCCTCGATGGTGCGCCTGACGAACGAGGTGGCTTCCCTGGAGCATCGACGTCGCGAGCTCCTTGACCGCCAGGACGAGGTGCTCTCGCTCGGGCAATCGGGGTGGGAGGAGTCGCACCGGGCAAGGGTTCGCGAGGGATGGCAGCCAATGAAGCCGCTGAGCGCCTCCGCCTCCAGCGGGGCCACGCTCAAGACCCTCGATGACCTCTCCCTGCTGGCGGCGGGCGCCACCCCTGCCAAGGAGACCTACGAGGTGGTGGTCGAGACGCCGCAGCGGGAGGTCAACGGGCTCCGCCTTGAGGCCCTGACCGATGCCACCCTCCCGTTTCGGGGGCCGGGCCGGGCGACCAACGGGAGCTTTGTCCTCACAGGCCTTGAGGTCGAGGCCGAGAGCGCAGATCGCTCCAAGGAGCCTCCCGTTGGAGATGTGGGGTTCGGGGCATGGTCAGTGCTTGGCCCGTTCAAGGCCGCCTCCGCCAAGGAGGCTTTTGAGAAGTCCTTCCTCAACGAGGGGGAGCCGATCGATCTCGTCAAAGCGCACGACGGCGACCGGCTGCGGTGGAAGGAAAAGCCGGACTGGAAGGAAGGTGAGGCACTTCCCCTCTCCGGCGAGGACCAGGTGACCTACCTCCATCGGAAGCTCACGGTGAAGTCCCCCCGCTATCTGAACCTCACGGTCGGGAGCGACGGAGGGATGCAGCTCTGGGTGAACGGGGAGAAGCTTCAAAACGGGGCCATCTTCCGTCGCGTGGCCCCCGCCCCGGAGGAGGTCATGATCCGCCTGCGGGCCGGGGAGAATACCCTCCTGATCAAGGTGCGCCACGGAAGCGGCGTCTACGGTGTGGTGGCCTCCGCGGCCCGGGAGCCTGTGACACGCCATCGCGTCGAGTTTGTCAGGGGGCTCGCGGACTATGGACAGAAGGATTTCAACGTCGCGGCCGCGATCGATGAGAAGCCGGAGACGGGGTGGGGCGGGGATGGCCAGGAGGAACGGATCCGGGGCGACCATCAGGCGATCTTCATCCCCCGACAGCCGATCCTGTTTCAGGGAGGGGCGAGGCTCCGGGTGAAGCTCAAGTTTGAGTCGGCGCTCCCCCAGGAGGTGCTCGGCCGGTTCCGGCTCTCCGTCGGGCCGGGCCTCGGGTTGGAGGAGTTTGCCGGGCTCCCCGCCGGGTTGCAGGTGGCCTTTTTCCTCCCCGCCTCGAAGGCATCCGAGGAACAGCGCACGGAGCTCCGCGAGTACTATCGGGATCACTTTCTCCCGGAGCTCAAGGCCCTGAACGGGAAGCTCGCCGAGACCCGGAAGTCGGTCAGCGACCTGAACGGGCAGATCCCGACCCTCCGGGTGATGGAGGAGATGCCGGAGCCGCGGGTCACGCACATCCGGGTGCGGGGAGATTACCGGGCCCGGGGTGAAAAAGTGATCGCCGGTACCCCGCGGATCCTCCCCCCGCTCCCCGCCTCAGGCCCCACCAACAGGCTGGCGCTGGCCCGTTGGCTGACCGACCCCGCCCACCCGCTGCTGGGCCGCGTGACGGTGAATCGGTATTGGGCCCTGTACTTCGGCACCGGAATCGTCAAGACGGGGAATGAATTCGGGAGCCAGGGGGAGCTCCCCTCCCATCCCGAGCTGCTCGACTGGCTCGCGCGGGAGTTCATCGACACCGGGTGGGACGTCAAGGGGCTGCAGCGGAAGATCGTCACCTCGGCCACCTATCGGCAGTCCTCCGGGGCGACCCGTGAGCTGCTCGATCGGGACCCTCTCAACCGGCTGCTGGCGCGCGGTCCCCGCCAGCGCCTGACTGCGGAGGTGATCCGCGACTGCGCCCTGGATTACGCCGGGCTGCTCGACCGCAAGCGGGCCCCCGGGGGGCCGAGCGTCAAGCCGTACCAGCCCCCCGGCCTCTGGGAGGAGAAGATGTTCGGGGGGAACCGGTACGAGGAGAGCCAGGGGGCCGACCTCTACCGTCGAAGCCTCTACACCCTCTGGAAGCGAACGGTCCTGAACCCGACCCTCATGACCTTCGACGCCCCGGACCGGGCGATCTGCACCGAGCAGCGGAGCGTCACCTGCACGCCGCTCCAGGCTTTTGTGACCCTCAATGAGAAGACGTTCGTCGAGGCCGCCCGGGTCTTCGCCGAGAGGGTCCTCCGGGAAGGCGGGGCCGATTTTGGCGCGCGCCTCACCTTTGCCTTTCGCACCGTCCTGGCCCGGCCTCCGACCCCCAGGGAACGGAAGGTCCTGAGCGGCGTTCATGCCGACCTCATGGCCTCCTACCAGAGCGACCTCAAGGGGGCGCTCGATCTCCTGGCGGTGGGGGACTCGAAGCGGGCCTCCCACCTCAACGAGCTCGATCTGGTTGCCTGGACCGGTGTGGCCAACGTGCTCCTGAACCTTGACGAAACGCTGACCAACCAGTGACGGCTGAACGCATTTCCCAATCCAGTCTGGCATTCGGACGATCCTGCCCTCCCATGACCCGAGAACTCTACCTTCAGTTGCTCACACGCCGCCACTTCTTTGGCCGTTCGGCCCGTGGCCTCGGAACCCTCGCCCTGGCCTCCTTGCTGGAGCGGGATTCCGCGAATGCCGCGTCCCGGAAGTCAGCCTCCGCGCAGCCCGGGGGGGCGTCCCACGGGTCGCTGCGGACGCTCCATTTCGCCCCGCGGGCCAAGCGGGTGATCTACCTCTTTCAATCCGGGGCGCCCTCCCAGCTCGACCTCTATGACTACAAGCCGAAGCTGATCGAGCTGAACGGGCAGGGGATGCCGGAGAGCTACACCAAGGGGCAGCGGATCGCGCAGCTCGCGGGGCAAAAGCTCACCTGCGTCGGAACGAAGTTCAAGTTCAGCCGGCACGGGAAATCCGGGGCCGAGATCTCGGAGCTCCTGCCGCACATCGCCGGTGTGGCCGACGAGATCGCAATCGTCCGGTCGCTCCACACCGAGGCGATCAACCATGACCCCGGCGTCACCATGATGCAGACCGGCACCACGCAGGCCGGGCGCCCTTCCATCGGGTCGTGGCTTTCCTACGGGCTCGGGAGCGAGAACGAGCAGCTGCCCGCCTTCGTGGTCCTCACCTCGGGGCATGGACAGGACCAGCCCCTTCTCAGCCGTTATTGGGGGAGCGGGTTTCTCCCGAGCAACCACCAGGGGGTTGAGTTTCGGTCGCAGGGGGAGCCGATCCTCTTTGTGTCGAACCCCAAGGGGATGGACGCCCAGGTGCGCCGCCGGCTCCTCGACGGGGTGCGCGACCTCAACCAGCTGAAGCTGGAGAGGGTGAACGACCCCGAGATCAACACGCGGATCCAGTCGTATGAGATGGCCTACCGGATGCAGACGAGCGTGCCGGAGCTCATGGACCTGAAGAAGGAGCCGCAGGATGTCCTTGAGCAATACGGGGCGGAGCCTGGCAAGTCCTCCTTTGCCAACAACTGCCTCCTGGCCCGCCGTCTCGTCGAGCGCGGGGTCCGGTTTGTCCAATTGTACCACCGCGGGTGGGACCATCATGGAAACCTCCCGGCCGAGATCACGCGCACCTGTCAGAATGTGGACCGCCCCTCGGCCGCGCTCATCCGGGATCTCAAGCAGCGCGGGCTCCTGGAGGACACCCTTGTCATCTGGGGAGGGGAATTTGGCCGCACCCCGATGAACCAGGGGGACATGACCCCCGGCAATTACGGCCGCGACCACCACATGAAGGCGTTCACGATCTGGATGGCGGGCGGGGGAATCCAGCCCGGGATGACCTACGGGGCCACGGATGAGCTGGGGTACAATGCCGTGGTGGATCCCGTGACGGTCAACGACCTTCAGGCCACCCTGCTTCATTGCCTCGGCATCGACCACGAGCGGCTGACGTTCCGGTTTCAGGGCCGCGATTTCCGGCTGACCGACGTCGCGGGCGAGGTGGTGAAGAAGCTCCTCGCCTGAGGTTGCCGCAAAGGAGCGCAGAGAACGCGAGAGCGGGCCGGACTGCGTTGCCGCAAGAGAACGCAGAGAACGCCATAGGGGCCGGACTGCGTGGCCGCAAGAGAACGCAGAGAACGCGATAGCCGAAGGGAGGCTGCTTTCTTGGGATGGAGAACGGTCGCCGCAAACGGCGGGCTTCCACCCCTCGACAGGCTCAAGTCCATCGGCCAGCACTCATAGGGGTGACGGCTCGGGTGAGTCACCCGCATCCATGACCCCGTCAGCACCCCCCAAAAAAATAGAGTGCTCCTTTGCGTTCTTTGAGTTCTCTTGCGGCAATCCTCCCCCCTGCCCCCCCTCTTGCGGCCGCCCGTCTGGCGGCGATGCGGGCTTGTGAGGGCGGGTGGGGGTGGGCTACTGTCGGTCGATGCAACCGGGCGAATGGGCGAACCTCAGCGACGACGCGTTGCTCGAGAAGAGGATTTCCCACCTCGGGCTCAGGCTCGAGGGGACCGAGTTGCAGCCGCTCATCCAGCGGCTCTACGACGAGCTCACCGCCAAGGGGTTGGCGTTTCACCCCCCGTGCCACATCGGGGACGAGTGGTTCGTCCCGGTCGGCATCCCGGCCATCTTCGTCCCGTTCTTCCTCACCCACGACCGCCTCCGCCGGCTCGAGCGCAAGCTGATCCTCGAGGTCGAGGGGGAGTCGGAGGAGTGGTTCATGAAGCTCATGCGCCATGAGACAGCCCACGCGTACGCGTACGCCTACCAGCTCTATCGGAAAAAGAAGTGGCAGCGCACCTTCGGCCTCACCAGTTTTGACGAGACCCCGGAGTTCTACCGCCCCCGGCCCTACAGCCGCTCGTATGTGGTGCACCTGGATGACTGGTATGCCCAGAGCCACCCGGACGAGGATTTTGCCGAGACCTTCGCCGTCTGGCTCACCCCCGGCCTCGACTGGCGTGAGCGCTACAAGGGGTGGAAGGCGCTCCAGAAGCTGGAGTACCTCGACGAGCTGCTGAGATCGATCGCCGGGCAGCCCCCGGTCCACCGCCCGGAGTACCGGGTCGCGGACCACGACTGCCTCAACCTCAAGCTCAAGACCTACTACGCCCGGAAGCGGAAGCTCTTCGAGGATGCCTACCCGGACTTTTACGACAACGACCTGAGGCATCTCTTCACCGCCGGGCCCGAGGCGGCGGACCGGGTCCGGGCCTCGGCCTGGCTCCGGCAGAAGCGCCGGGCCCTGCTCGATTCAATCTGCCAATGGACGAACGAGAACCGGTATCCTGTGAACAAGTTCATCGCCCGGCTCATCCAGCGATGCGACGAGCTCGACCTGCACCTCCTCCGGCCCGATGAGCCGCACCACAGCCTCCAGGTCTCGGCCTACATCACCACGCTGGTCATGAACCACCTGTTCACCGGCAAGTTCAAGCGATCGAAATAATCCCCTCCCCCCGCGTGAAGAAGCATCTCAAAGTCCTCGCCCTCTTCGATGCGATCGCCCCGACCTCCATCGACCAGGACCTGAGCGCGGAGCTCCGCACCGAGGACTGGAAGACCGAGGCGAATGTTCTCCAGGCCCTCCGGGATCTGGGACACGAGGTCGATCACCTCGCAATCTTTGACAACATCGATCTCCTGCGGCAGAAGCTCGAGGCGCTGCAGCCGGATGTCATCTTCAACCTCGCCGACCAGTTCAACAACAACCGGGCCTTCGACCAGAACATCGTCTCGTTCCTCGAGATGCAGGGGGTCCCGTTCACCGGGTGCGGCTCGACGGGGCTCACCCTCTGCAAGCACAAGGGGATCTCGAAGAAGATCCTCGGGTACCACCGGATCCACGTTCCCGAGTTCAGCGTCATCGGCCGCGGGAAGCGGATCTCCCGTCCCCGGCGGCTCCGCTTCCCGATCCTCGTCAAGCCGCTCAAGGAGGAGGCCTCGCTCGGGATCTCCCAGGCCTCGTTTGTCGAGACCGACGACCAGTTCAAGGAGCGGACCCAGTTCCTCCACGACAAGTTTGCCTGCGACGTGATCGCGGAGGAGTACATCGAGGGGCGCGAGCTCTATGTCAGCCTTCTGGGGAACCGTCGCGTGGAAGCCCTCCCGATCCGCGAGCTCATCTTCAAGCGGGTTCCCGACGACGGCCCGAAGATCGCCACCTACAAGGCGAAGTGGGACGAGGAATACCGCAAGCGCTGGGGGCTCGAGAACCAGTTCGCCGACGGGCTCGATCCCGCCGTGGCGGCGAAGGTGGCCCAGGTGTGCAAACGGATCTACCGCCTCCTCACCATCGACGGCTATGCGCGTCTTGACCTTCGCCTCACGGCGGCCAACGAGGTCTATTTCATCGAGGCAAACCCCAACCCCATCCTGGCCGCCGATGAGGACTTCGCCCAGTCGGCCCTCAAGGCGGGGATGTCCTACCCCCAGCTGATCGACCGGATCGTGCGGCAGGGGCTGGGGGCCGTCCGGGATTGAGGCCGCACCGGAGCACGAACCATGAAGATCGAGGAGAGGCTGAACGAGATGGGCTGGGTCGTTCCCGCCGCCCCCGGGGCTGTCGCGGCCTACCTCCCCTGGGTGCGAAGCGGCAACCTGGTCTTCACCTCCGGCCAGCTCCCGTGGCGCGAGGGCCGCATGGCCCACGCCGGCCGGCTCGGTGCGGAGCTCACCGTGGAGCAGGGGTATGAGGCGGCGCGGCTCTGCGCCCTGAATGCCATCGCCCAGCTGAAGGCGGCCGCGGGAGGGGATCTCGACAAGGTGCGACGGATTGTCCGAGTCGAGGGATATGTCCATTGCGCCCCGGGGTTCCGGGGGCATCCCCAGGTGTTGAACGGGGCCTCGGAGCTCTTCAACGCGGCGTTCGGAGTCCGCGGGGAGCACGCCCGACTCGCGATTGGAGTGAGCGACATGCCGCTCGACGCCGCGGTTCAGATCACGGTGACGGCGGAGCTGGATCCGGAGCCCTGAGAAGGCGGCTACCCCTGGCCGGCGGCGCCGACCCAGGGCCATCGGCGGGTGTGACGGGTCCAGAGCAGGAAGATCATCCCTCCGACGGCGAGTGTCCCGAGTCCCAGGAGAATCGACTTCCACGGGGAGGTGACAAACAGGAAAAGCCACCCCGCCAGGGCGACCAGGCTGGGTAGGGGATAGAGCCAGATCCGGTAGGGGCGGCTCATCCCGGGTGCCCGTTGGCGAAGGAGGTGGACTGCCACGATCTGGCCGATGAAGAGGACGATGATCCGCAGCGTCACGAGCGCATCGATCACCGCCTGGAGCGGGTAAAAGCTGCAAAGAATCGCCACGCCCCCCACCACCACCAGGGAGACGTGCGGGAAATGCCCCCGGGGGTGCACCCGCTTGAAGAGGGAGAAGAACCCTCCGTCCAGGGCGGCTGCATACGGAATGCGGGAGTACCCCAGGAGGAGGGCGAACACCGAGCCAAGCGTCGTCCAGAGAATCAGGAGCGTGAACCCGGCTGCGACCTTGGGCCCGTAGATCCGCTCCATGAGGATGGAGACGACAAAGTTCGCCACCTGCGGCTTCTCCTCCGCCGGGACGAACTCCCTCCAGGGGATGATCCCGATGATCGAGAGGTTGATCAGGACGTAGATCACCGCCACCCCCACGAGGCTCAGCAGGACCGAGCGGGGAATGGTCGTTCCGGGATTTCGGACCTCATCTCCCATGAAACAGATGTCGTAGTACCCGAGGTAGTCGTAGACCCCGATGACGGAGGCCGCGCCGAGACCGGTCCAGAATCCCTTCCCCAGCTCAAGAGCGCCGGGGGGAAAATCGAACGCCACGCGGGGGTCAAAGTGGAGGATCCCGGTGACGATCACCCCTGCGACGGTCACGAGCGTCCCGATCCAGAGAGTGATGGTGAGCCGGGCCACCGACCCGATCCTGCGATAGAGGAGCCAGATCGTCCCCACCCCCAGGAGCGTCGTGACGAGCGGCGTCAGGAGCGGGTGGGTGTGGGGCCAGAGGTAGCCCAGGTAGTTGTCGAATCCGATGTACCCCGAGGCGATCTCCAGCGGGCCGCTGATCGCGAACTGCCAGATGAAGAGGAACGCCATCAGGCTTCCCCAGGTCCGCCGTCCGAACCCCTCCCGCAGGTAGACATAGCTTCCGCCGGAGCCGGGGAGCGAGGCCCCGAGCTCGCTCCAGACCATTCCGTCCGGGATGGTGATCAGCATCGCCACCGCCCAGCCGAGCATCGCCTGGGGGCCTCCCATGCAGGAGAGCAGGAGGGGGATGGTGAGAAACGGCCCCACCCCGATCATGTTCGACATGTTGAGGGCGGTCGCCGCGACCAGGCCGAACCGGCGTTCAAGCGCCGGCGGGGCTCCCGCAGGATTCGGGGGGGTGGAGGCCACGTGTATTCGGATCCCAGCAGAGGGGAAACCGTTGCGCCCTGTCAAGAACCGCGGGCCGGCGGGCCCTGTCCTGCGCCGGGACGGTTCCCTCGGGACGACTGTCCCGGCATCGTACAGGGGATGGCCGGGAATCCGGGGGGAGTCCCGTGGAAGCGGAGTGAAATTCTGAGGCAGAAAGGGTCCTGCTTTCTGGGCAAAACAGGCCGTGTCCCATCATTGCCTCCCCGCGGCGGACCGATTTGGTGCGACTCCACCTAGGGCCCCAGTCGCTGCGGTGCAGGGGGTTCGGTGCCCACCGCGGCAGGGCGGGGGGATGTGGGCGGGGAAGTGTCCGGAAGTTGGGCAGCGGGCGGAGGATGGCGGCGGTTCTGCTGACGGTTCCGTTGTTGGCACTTCTAGTGCTGAACCGCGCTCGCGTATGGGTTTGCCATTCCTTAGTCAGAGTGCCAGGCGCCGAGACCAGGTCCTAGCATTGGATCTGGGTGTTTGCCAGACAAAGGCCGTGCTGCTTGCGAAGCGGGGCGGCCAGTGGCACCTGGTCGATTTCGCACTGGTGGAGGCTCCTCCCGCGGACAAGAGCCGCGACAGCGAGGTGCTGGGCGCCCATTTCAAGGCGGTCCTCGAGGCCCTCGGGAACCCGAAGGTGCGGGCCATCACCGTCGCCCTGGGCGTCGAGGAGACCATCCTCCGCCAGATCGAGCTTCCGATGATGGCGCCGGAGGATGTCCGGCAGCTCCTGAAGCTCAACTCCAAGACCCATCTCCAGCAGGAGCTGAACGACTACGCCTTTGATGCCTACTACCTACCGCCCCGCCAGCTGGCCGCGCCCGACGAGGCCGGTAAGCCCGCCGCGGCCGGGGCCCAGAAGTACAAGGTCGTGGTGACGGGGGCCCCCCGGATCACCATCGAGTCGATCCAGGCCGCCGCCCGGATCGCGGGGCTCACCGTGGACGAGATCGTCCCGAGCCTCATCGGGCCCGCCAACGCTTTCGAGTGCGTCGAGCCCGATGCCTTCAACAACGAGGTCGTGGGGCTGGTCGATGTCGGTTTCCGCAACTCCACCATCGTGGTGCTCGACGCCGGGGAGCTTGTCCTCCACCGGGTGGTGCACCTCGGAGGGGAGCGGCTCACGGCCGGGCTTGCCGAGGCGATGGGGATCAGCCCCGCCGAGGCCGAGGGGATCAAGGTGGGGATGCCCACCGAGATCCAGCCGACCCTGGAGGCGGTGATGAACCCGCTGGGCCGCGAGCTCCGGGCCTCGCTCGACTTCTTCGAGCACCAGCACGACAAGCCGATCACCCAGGTGCTCATCTCGGGCGGGGCGGCCCGCAACGACATCATCATCCAAACCTTGCAGAACGAGCTCATGGTCCCGTGCCGGAGCTGGAACCCGACGCGGTTCCTTCAGGTCTCCGTCCCCTCCGCCAAGACCCCGGACGTGGAATCGATGAGCGCCCAGTTCTCGGTCGCCGTGGGAACCGCGGTCTCCAGCTTCTAACCCTCCTGCCTTTATGCCCATTCGCCTCAACCTGCTTCGAGAAGTCCAGGCCGCCGACGAGGAGCGCCGCAAGGATCCCGTCAAGCGCGCGATCCTGGGCGGGGTTGTCCTCGTTGGACTGGTCTTCGCCTGGAGCAGCGTGCTTCAGCTCCGCGTGATGCGCGCCGGGTCCGAGCTCGCCCGGGTCCAGGGGAAGTGGCACGACATCGAGAAGACCTACAAGGCCGCGGTGGAGAACCGCCGCCTCGCAGCCGAGGCCGACGACCATCTGGTCGCCCTCCAGCGCTACACCACCAACCGGTTCCTCTGGGGAACCTGCCTCAACGAACTGCAGCACCTCCTGGCCGGCACCGAGGGGATCAACGTCGTGCGGGTCCGGGGGGAGCAGAACTTCAACGTCACCCCCGAGGTGAAGCCGAAGCCGGGGCAGGGGGCGCCGAAGCCGGCGACCTCGACCGAGAAGACGGTCCTGACGATCGAGGCCCGCGACTACAGCTCGCAGCCCGGCGACCAGGTGACCAAGCTCAAGGGCTTCCTGGCCCTTCACGCGATCCCGGGCGCCCCGTCCGCCGGGGTCAGCAACCAGGTCTCCCTGCTCAACATCTCGGCTCCCCAGACCGACAAGGATGGAAGCGCGTCGTATGTCACCTTCTCGCTGCAGTCCACCTACCCCGAGAAAACCCGCCAATAACCCCTTTCTGCCATGAAGAGACTGAGCAAAGAGAAACGCGACCGCCTGATCATGGTGGCGGTGGGGACCGCCATCGCCGTGGCCGCCCTCTGGTTCACCCTGATCCAGAGCCAGAATTCCAACCTCAAGGCCCTCGCCGCCAAGCATGCCGAGGCGAAGCAGCAGCTCGAGGCCGCCCAGAAGGT
>DMJJ01000179.1:0-2184 GCA_003452185.1 Verrucomicrobiales bacterium
CCCGGATGAGCCTCGAGTTTCTATACGCGAGCACCCCTCCCAGCCCAGCCGTCCAAAGGGTCCCGTCCGGGCCAAGGGCCATCCCGCGGATGTCCGAGCTTGGGCCCCCCGAGAGGGAGTGAAGGTTTCGCACCCTCTCCCCCTCACCGAGCCAGAGGCCGTACGGGGTCGCGAGCCAGTAACGGTCGCCGGTTCCCGCGACGGCGTGACGGATCGTTCCCGGGGTGTTGGTTCCCATCGGGGTGGCGATGCCCTGCGGGGAGAGTCGCCAGAGACCGTCGGGTCCGGCTGCAATGAATGCGCCCCGGACGTCAGGGCGCGTGAGGGCGCCGATCGGGACCTGGGGGGCGGGGAGAAGTTCAAACCGATCGCCGACCCATCTATGGAGGCCGTTCCAGGCCCCTGCATAAACCGCGTTGCCCGGGCCCTGGACCAGCGCAAACGCCGGCCCGGCATTCGTCCCGGGGCTCATCGGTCGCCAGGCTCGGGTGCCCCGATCCAGCCTGAAGACTCCCTGGTCGGTCGCGATCCAGAGACGGTGTGATGTGTCGAGGAGGAGTCCTCCCGCGCCGGCCGGCTTGGGGAGGGGCGCCCCGGGGGCCGGGGCGGGGAAGGGGAAGGAAGTCCTGCTCTCCTGCTGAAACGGAGAATCGGTGATCGGGAGCCGGTTCGCCCCCCTCGACGCCCCGCCGACCGCGAACGTCCCGACCAGGAGTGCGAGGGTGGCGCGGGTGAGGTGGGCCACGGCGCGTGGGGACCGAAGGGCTACCAACCCTTCCCCTTGGTGGTGGTCCGGACCCGGCAGAGAAACTTGTCGGCCGTGATATACAGGACGCTCCCATCGTTGCCCCAGTTGCAGTTGGCCGTCGCCTGCCCGGTCTGAAGGGTGCCGAGATGCGTGCCGTCGGGGGCGAAGATGTAAACGCCGCCGGGGGCGGTCGCGAAGAGGTTTCCCTTGCGGTCGACCTTCATGCCGTCGGGAAGCCCCTTGAGACCGGCTTTCACCTGCGCGGTAAAGTCGTGGAAGACCTGCCCATTGGCGACAGTGCCGTCGGGTTGCACGTCGAATGTGGTGATGACCGGCTTGTCGGGGTCCGACACCGCGACGTAAAGCCGCTTCTCATCGGGGGAGAGGGCAATGCCGTTCGGGAACGTGAGGTCCCGGATGATGAGCGTCGGTTCCTTGTCGCCCGGCTTCAGACGGTAGACGCCGCAGAAGGGAAGCTCCTTGGCAGGGTCGGCATTCTTCTCCAGCAGGCCGTACGGGGGGTCCGTGAAGTAGAGGTCCCCCTTGGAGTTGAAGACGAGGTCGTTCGGGCTGTTGAAGCGGTAGAACTTGTAGTAGCGGGCGAGTGTGGTCTTGCGCCCGTTGCGCTCGAGTCGCGTGACGCGACGATCGCCATGCTCACACATCACCAGGCGGCCCTGGGCATCGACGGTGAGCCCATTGGAGCCCGGTTCGCCGCCGCGCGGCACCGACCCGGTGTAGCCGCTGGGCTCGAGGAAGACGGTGGCGGGGTTGCCTTCCGACCACTTGAAGATCTTGTTCTGCGGCACGTCTGAGAAGACGAGGTAGCTCCCCTCCTTGATCCAGACAGGTCCCTCGGACCAATCAAACCCTTCGGCCAGCTTCTCGATTCGGGCTTCCTTCGGCAGGAGGGCATCGAGGCGGGGGTCGACCCGCTCGATCGACCCGAGATTCGGGTAATCCTGGAGCTTCGATTTCCCCTGGGATTTCGCCGCGGGCTTCGTGGGGTCTTTCTCCCCCTTGGTTCCTTCCCCGTGTGCAGGGGTGGACAAGGCCAGGGCCAGGGTGAGGGCGAGCGGCAGGAGGGGGGAGGAGTTCATGGTTGAGTCGACTTGACAATCACGAGACCCCCCGCGTCTGGTCAAGGCGATTCTCTCCTACCCCAATTCCTCTCGACAGCCGCAGGGCCGTTGGGATAGAGACTTTGCAACTTCCGTCGTTTAGCCTTTGCGGGGTTGTGCGGCCCGCCCGGTGTGTTGTGTGTCCCGGTGATGGAGTTGTGGGGGGAATGTCCCCCGAACGGAAGCGGGATCGTCATCGTCAACTTGGAAGACACATATGAAGCAACTCTGCCTCCGGATGTGCCTGATCGTGGGCTTGGGCGCGGCACCGATGCCGGCGTTCGCCTCGGGCAGCTACACCGGCCGCCCTCCGAA
>DMJJ01000179.1:2584-9776 GCA_003452185.1 Verrucomicrobiales bacterium
CAATCGGCGCGGCTCAAGGAGCTGCAAGGCCGGCTTCCGAGGAAGATCCAGTCCACGGTGAACCTGGCCGCCCTCGGCGGGAAGCTCTCCGCGGACCAGCAAGGGGCTCTCGAGTATTATCTGTCCGTCCGATATAAGGTTAAGTGAACGCTCTGACACCATGAAATCGACTCCTTCCTACTCGCTTGGTCTTGTCTCCCTGGTCAGCCTGGGCGGGGCGTCGCTCGCCTCCGCCCAATCCGCGTGGCTTCCCCAGGAGAAGGAATTCACCGTCACGCCGACCTACGTTTTCCAGAGCTTCAACACCTTTTGGATGGGTGCGGCGAAGGTCAACCCGGGTTGGGGGGAAAAGATCAAGCAGCACACGGTCAGCATCGCCACCGAGTACGGCATCAGCAAGGACTGGGCGGCCGACCTGACCTTCGGCTACACCCGGTCGATCGCCCATTTCGCGGGGGAGACCCTCGATGGCATGATGGACACCACGGCCGGGGTGCGCTACCGGCTTTACGACGAGTTCGAATCGAAGTGCGCCTACGCGCCGACGCTGACGCTTCGGGCGGGCGGGATCCTTTCAGGCAGCTATCCGATCTCCTCGACCCTTCCCCATTCCCCGGGCGACGGGGCCTCGGGGTTTGAGACCTCGCTCCTCTGGGGCAAGGCGATCGGGCAGACCGGGTTCGGGCTCTTCGGGGATGGGGGCTTCCGTCGCCGCGGCAAAGGGGTGCCGGATGACCTCTTCTTCTCCGGCGGCCTTTACAAGCAGCTCTGGGAGGCATGGACCGTGAGCGTCGGCTATCGGCAGGTGCAGGCCCTCTCCGGCATCGACATTGGCGGGCCCGGCTGGGCGGGCCAGTTCCCCCTCACCAAGGAGAGCAAGAAGTCGGTCGAAGCAGGTCTCGGATTCACCGACAAGCACCGGTTCCATTACCAGGTCTTCGGCGCGATGGTCATTGATGGCCGTAACACCGGCGAAGCCACGATCCTCGGGGCCTCCGCCAGCTTCGCCTTCTAGTCGCGGCGCGGTCTGCCAGGACCCGGGGTCCGGCTTCGTTCCATAACGCGATGGCGGGGCGGCCGCACGTGCGCGCCCCGGATGGTTCCGCCGTCCGTCGTGCTTGGAGCCTCACCGGGATGAAAAGGCCCTCCCCCGGAGAATCGGTTGCACCTCCTGGAGGGGCCCAAGGCTGGTGATCCCCGGCCTGATTGTTTTGCGGCCCCGGCCGGGTCCTGGCCCCAGCTCCTGAGGGTCGGTCCGGATGGTGGGGCCTGAGATTCCGGCCATGCACAACCATGATGTCACCCCCGGAGCGTCGGCCCGATCCGGGGCCGTGTTGCGACCGCTCCCCCCTGCCGCCGCCCCTTTCCTCGCCCGCACCCTGATCCTGATCCCTGCCTTGAACGAGTCGCAGGCGATCCGCGCGACCGTGCAGGAATGGATCGCCCTGGGGGTGGGAGCTGTCCGGGTGGTCGACAACGGCAGCACGGATGACACGGCGAGGGTTGCGGCGGATGCCGGAGCCGAGGTGGTGCGGGAGCCTCGACGCGGGTATGGCGCCGCTTGCTGGACGGGGCTCCTGAGCCCCCCAGCGGGGATCGAGTGGGTGCTCTTCAGTTCGGCCGACGGGAGCGATCGCTTCCAGCCTGCGGAGCTTCCCCTCTGGCAGCAGGCAGTGGATGAGGGGGTGGAGCTCGTGCTGGGGAACCGGTGCCTCTTTCCCGGAGCCGTCGCCACCCTCCGACCGGTGCAGCGCTTTGGGAGTTGGCTCTGCGGCGCGCTGATGCGGCTTGCGTGGGGGGTCGATTTCCAGGACATGGGGTCGCGTCGCCTGCTCCGGGTCGCGACGTTCCGCAGGCTTGGGTTGCGTGACCGGGCCTTCGGGTGGAACGTCGAGATGCAGGTGCGGGCCGTGGAGCAGCGGGTTAGGTTTGTCGAGCTGCCGGTTCCGTATTTTCCCCGCCGTGCCGGGAAGTCGAAGATCTCCGGCACCTGGGTGGGCGGAGCCAAGGCCGCCTGGGGGATCCTCTCCACGCTGTTGACGTTATGGATCACACGCCCGTTCCGCCGGTGAACCGGGTCCCCCTGCGGGGCCCGCTGTTGCGGCTTCTTCTCGCCGCGCTCCTCTGCCTTGCGTCCGTGGCGGCGACCCCGCCTCCTGCGGGCCGCCCCAACATCCTGTTCATCATGTCGGATGACCACGCAGCCCAGTCGATGAGCTGCTACGGGAGCCAGATCGCCCGCACTCCCCAGCTCGACCGTCTGGCGACGGCCGGGATGAGGTTCACCCATTGCTTCGCAGTCAACTCGATCTGCACCCCGAGCCGTGCGACGATCCTCACCGGGAAGTACTCCCACCTGAACGGCGTGCCGGTGTTCAACCGGTTCGACGGCCGGCAGTCCCACGTCGCCAAGCTCCTCCGCGAGGCCGGGTATCAGACCGGGATGATCGGCAAGTGGCATCTCTTCAGCGATCCGACCGGGTTCGACTATTGGAACGTCCTTCCGGGCCAGGGAGACTACGACGATCCGGTGATGATCGAGAATGGGGTGACGAACCACCTCAAGGGGTATGTGACCGACCTGATCACCGACCTCTCGATCGACTTCCTCAAGCGACGCGACCCGACCCGCCCATTTCTTCTCTTCACGCATCACAAGGCGACGCACCGCCCTTGGAAGCCCGACGCCGCGCATGCCACGCTTTACGAGGAGGTGCTGGTCCCCGAGCCGCCGACTTTCCAGGACAGCCATGTGGGCCGCTCGGCCGCGGCGGCTGAGGCGACCATGCGCATTGAGCGCGATCTCACCCCCACCGACTTGAAGGAGGCGCCCCCGGAGGGACTCTCCGAGGCGGGGCACAAGCGATGGAACTACCAGCGCTACATCAAGGACTACCTGCGGTGTGCGGCGAGCCTGGATGACAACGTGGGCCGCCTCCTCGACTATCTGGACCAGACCGGGCTGGCGACCAACACGATCGTCATTTACACCTCGGATCAGGGGTTTTTCCTGGGTGAACATGGGTGGTTCGACAAGCGGTTCATGTATGAGGAATCGATCCGGATGCCGCTCCTGGTCCGGTATCCCGGGCGGATCCCTCCGCGTACGGTGAACAGCAACATGGTCCTCAACGTTGATTTCGCCCCGACCTTCCTTGAGGTGGCCGGGTTGCGTCCCCCGGCCGATATGCAGGGTCGGAGCCTTTGGCCGATGCTGCGAGGGGAGGTGCCTCGAGACTGGCGGGAGTCGATGTATTACCGCTACTATCATTACCCCGGGGATCACGCCGTGCAGCCCCACTACGGGGTGCGGACGCGGACGCACAAGCTGATCTACTTCGAGGAGCTCAACACCTGGGAGCTGTACGACCTTCAGCACGATCCTCTGGAGATGGAGAACCGGGCCGAGGATCCGGCCTACGCGCCGGTCCGGCGGCGTTTGGAGTCGGAGTTGGCCCGGCTGCGCAAGGAGCTCAAGGATGAGGTGGTGCGCAGCCCACGGCTCACCCTGATGGCCGGGGGAGGGAAGGCCCTCCCGCCCACCAATGCGGTTGCGGTGAGCCTGAACGGGCCCTTCGGGCTGAATCAGGACGCTGCCGGGAATTCCTACATCGTTGAGATGCCTGGCAACCGGGTGGTGAAGGTGGATCCGCAACAGCGGGTCACCGTGGTCGCCGGGGACGGCATCAAGGGGGAGGCCGGGGATGGCGGACCTGGAGTGGGGGCCCGTCTCAACGCCCCCCATTCGATTGCGCTCTCGGGGGACGGGACCTTGTACATCGCCGACTCGTGGAACAACCGGATCCGGGCCCTCGACACCACCACGGGAATCCTCCGGGGGGTTGCGGGCACGGGGGCCGCCGGATTTTCCGGGGACGGCGGGGCGGCACTTCAGGCCAGCTTCAACGGGCTCTACGGGATCGCCCTGGATGAGGAGGGGAAACGGCTTTTCCTGACCGATCTCGAGAACCGTCGCATCCGGGTGGTGGATCTCCGTTCGGGCGTGGTTCAGACCGTGGCGGGTGACGGCTCCCGGGGAGTGCCGCGGGATGGGACTCCGGCTGTGAAAGCCCCCTTGGTGGACCCCCGGGCTGTGGCGGTCGATGTGGCTGGGAACATTTATATCCTGGAGCGGGGCGGCAATGCGCTGCGGGTGGTGGATCGGTCTGGAGTCATTCGCACCGTCGTCGGCACCGGGGCCCCCGGGGGTGAAGAAGCGGGTGAGGAGGCCAGGTCCGCGCGGCTTCGGGGTCCGAAGGATTTGTGGGTCGATCTGGATGGGTCGGTGTTGATTGCCGACACCGATAATCACATGGTCCGGCGTTATGACCCCCGGACGAGGCGGGTCACGCGTGTGGCGGGAACCGGTCGCGCCGGTGCTGATGGGATCGATGGGCCTCCCGAGGTGTGCGAGCTCAATCAGCCGCACGGAGTCTGGGTCAACCCGAGGAGCGGCGAGATCTTCATCAGCGATAGCTCAAACCACCGGGTCTTGAAGCTCTCGCGTGTTCCTCCCGCAACCCGCCAGGCCCGGGTTCAGGAGGGGGCCCCGGATCGTCCCAGGGTGCCGCAGCTTCGCTAGACTCGACGTTCCAAGGTCGCGTTTGGTTTCTGCCGCTTGTTGAGGTGACGCCAGGTGTGTCGTCCGTCTGGAGAGGTTGAGTCGACGGAGCTTTCCGGGGATCGCTTCTGCTGAATCGGGGTGGAGGGGCATGCTCCCGCGCACGACCTCGTGACCTCGGTCGCTACAGTCGGGCGTGGGGCGTGGGGCGTGGGGCCTTTGAGCGGCGTATGCCGCGGGGTGAAATGCCTCAAAGCGACTTGAGGAGTTCCTCGATCCGGTCCGGAACAATCCCCGGCGGCGCGTGGTCGAGCAGCCACTGGAGATCCTCTTTCGCCCCCGGGATGTCATTCGATCGGGCCCGCACCTTGGCCCGCTCGAGCCGGTCGATGTGGGCGCTCGGCTGCAGGGCGAGGATCAGGTCCAGGTAGCGGAGAGTGCTGTTATCGGCTCCGTCGGCCCTCGAGATGGTGGCGAGGTTGCGCACCATGCGGACGATGATGTCCCGCTTGCGGGCCGGCTCCAGCAGCTCGCTCTTCACATCCCCCTCGGAGAACTGGCGCACAACCAGGTCCGCCTCCTCATGGGTCAGCTCCCGGCCCCCCTCGAAGACATCGATCACGTGGTCGGTGCCGTCGGCGAGCTTGATCGCGGCCATGAAGTGTCCTGGCAGCGGGTGGGCCCGGAGCTGCGCCAGGCCGACGCGCTGCCCGACCTCGATGAACAGGAGGGAGAGGGTGATGGGGATTCCCTCGCGGTGTTCGATCACGTTGTTGAGGTAGCTGTTGGCACGGTCGTGGAATTCCCCGCGGCTGCCGTGGAACCCCTGCTCCTCAAAAAAGTAGTGCCGCAGGGCCCGGAGTTTCGCGGCATCGTCGGCGCCGGCTGGGATCTCGGTCAGGAGCTCGCGACCCATCCGGTCGACATGCCGTCGGTAGCTCTCCGGCTGGAGGTCGGGATCGTCGAGCTGTGCGACCAGCAGCGCCGCCTGGACCAGATCGATCTCCTTTTCCCCGGCGGTGAGGGTTTCCTTCAGGGAGGCCTCGACCTGTCGCGCGTGGGCCACCTGGGCGAGGCGCCTGAGCTCAACGGCATCCTGCTCGAGCTGGCGGGCCCGTTCGCCAAGGTAGCGCCGTCCCGCAGAGGGGGCCTTCAGCAGCGCCTGCGTGACCTCCCCCTCCCGGGCGTGGTCGCGGGAGCGAAGGTACTCCTGGAGCTGCGTCACCAGGGAGTCGGGGAGCGGAGTGGCAGGGGCATCGGCCTCGGGGCCGAACACCAGGTCCTTGAACTCGGCTTGCGTCCCCCGGAACTTGCAGAGCCCGGCCCGATCCCCCGCGAAGGCGTGGTCCGCCGACTCGAAGACCTGATGGCCGTTCACAAAACAGAGAATCCGCCCCGGCTCGACCCGCACCTTGATGCGGTTCCATTCCCCCTTGTTGTAATGCTCCGTGGTCAGGGTCTGGAGGATGGTCCAGGAGGTCACGTCGGCGCCATCGAAGCGGGTGAGCCGGAGCTGCCCCGCCGTCGGATAGAATCCGTAATGGCGCTCCCCCCCGTCGGAGGCGAAGGCCAGCCCGGCGGCACCGGCCTCGTCATCCAGCTTGACCGTCACCGCGAGCTCGTACGGGGGCTTGAGGGCCCCGGCCTTCCTGGAGAGGCAGAGGGCGCGGCCGCCGAACCCGTCGCCAGGACCCTCAACCACGACACGGTCGACCCGTTGCCGCCACCGGGCCCCCATGAGGGGCTCCCATTCCGCGGGATCCAGGGCCCCCATGTTGAGCCAGCGATCGATGGGGACCGGGCTGGGGCGGGCGAGCAGTTTCTTGAGCCCGTTGATCGGCACCGCGAAACCGATGTTCGCGGTCATGACCGACTTGAGGGCGATCACTCCCTGGACCCGACCTTCCAGGTCGATGAGCGGCCCGCCGCTGTTCCCGGGTTCGATCGGGATGGCCACTTGCAGCATCTCCACCCCCTCGATCGGCCGCCGGGCCGAGAGAACCCCCCGGACCACGCTTGCCTCATAGCCCATCGGGTTTCCGATCGCGATCACATCCTCCCCCTGCTTGAGGGCGTCGGAGTCGCCGATCGCCAGCGGGGGAAGGTTCCTCTCCCGGACCCGGAGCAACGCCAGGTCGAAGCGGCGGTCCCAGGCGGTGACTTCCATCACCTCGAGCTTCCGCCCGTCCGGGGCGGTGACGGTGATCGGGCGCCCCTCGCCTATGACGTGGAGGCTGGTGGCGATGAGCCCGTCGGTCGAGACGACAAACCCCGTGCCGATACCATCCGATTTTCCCTCCCGGCCGAAATGGGAAAGGGTGACCATGGACTGCAGCGCCTTGCTGGCAACTCGCTGCGCGGTGTCGTCGGCCGGGGGATGGGGCTTGGCCCCGGGCGTGGCCGAGGCACTTGCGGCGGGGGTCTTTTCGCGTGTCTTGGGAGCCGCCCCGGCGCCCGGCTCCAGGAAGGGAATCAACGACAGGAAGAGAAACCCCTGGAGACCCAAAGATGGCCTTGCACGCATGACGGGATGGGAGAATAGCCGCTCACGCCGAAAACGCCAGCTTGAGTGCGGTGCGCCGGTTCGGTGGCTGGACCCCGGGGGGCAGGGGGGCGGAATCCCGGGCGACC
>DMJJ01000075.1 GCA_003452185.1 Verrucomicrobiales bacterium
CATACCCCACCAACTCCCCCCCCTTCACCTCCACCACCCCGTCCCTCACCCCCTCGTGCTCCTTCAGCACGCTTTCCACCTCCCCCAGCTCCACTCGATATCCCCTCACCTTCACCTGCCGGTCACGCCTCCCCAAAAACTCCAGCCGCCCGTCCTCCAGGAACCTCACCACATCCCCGCTCCGATACATCCTCCCCTCCCCGCTCACATACGGGTCCTTCACAAATCGTTCCCTCGTCCACTCCTCCTGGCCCCAATAACCCCGCGCCACACCGCTCCCTCCAATCCACAGCTCCCCGGGAACCCCGGGCGGCACTAGCTCCCTCCTCTCATCCAGCACATACACCCGCGCGTTCCTCAGCGGCCTGCCCAACGGCACGTTCCCGCTCATCCCCTCCAGCTCCTCCTCCCTCAGCCGGCACGCCACGGCTCCCACCGTCGTCTCCGTCGGCCCGTAGTGGTTGCACACCTCAAGCCCGGGCTTGCTCCTCATCAGCCCCTTCACCCACTCCACACCGGCGCTCTCTCCACCCAGCACAAGCTTCTTCCCGGGCAACACCCGGCTCCCGTCCCCGGCGCTCCTCAGCGCCTCAAGGTGCGACGGCACGATCTTCATCACCTCCAAACACTCTCGCCCCATATACTCCCCAAGCCCATACCCGTTGGTCGCCCTCTCCTCGCTCACCACGTGCAGGCTCCCACCAAGGCTCAACGCCCCATACACCACCGTGTGCCCCAGGTCCGCTCCCACCGTCGACACCATCCCGTAGCTCCCCCACTCCGGCAGCCCAAGCCGCTCCACCACAGCCCCCACATACCCCGCCAACTGCCCATGCTCCACCGCCACTCCCTTCGGCTTCCCCGTCGATCCGCTCGTGTAAATCACATACGCAAGGTCCCCCAGCCCGGGCTTCCTCTCCTCCTCCTCATCAGCCCCACCCCAGCTCTCCTCCACGCACACCACCTTCCCCACCACACCCTTCACCCGCTCCCTCAGCCCTGCCGTCGTCACCATCACCCGCCCCTTCACATCCCTCATCACATACTCCACACGCTCCACCGGCGTCTTCACATCCAGCGACACATACGCTCCCCCGGCCGCCCAGATCCCAAGAACCCCCACCGCCCACTCCACTCCCCGCTCCGCGTACAGCCCCACCACCTCCTCCTTCTCCACCCCCTGCCGCCTCAGCTCCCTCCCCAGCGCAAGCGCTCGCAGCCTCAGCTCCCCGTAGCTCAGCTCCCTCCCCTCTCCCACCACCCCTCTGGCTTGCGGCCTCTGCCGGGCTCGCTCGCAAAAATCCTCCCACACGCTCCTCATCCCCTCCACACCCCGTCCCTCCCCGGCCCACTCCATCAACCTCTCACGATCCTCCACTCCCACCATCCCATACTCCCGGATCCCCAGCTTACCCCCGTTCCCAACCACACCCCTCATCAACTCCACATACGCCCTCCCCATCACCCCAATGCTCCTCTCCCCGCGTAGCTCCGTGTTGTACTCCAGGCTCGCGTCGATGCCCCCCGGGGTCTCGACGAGGTTGAGCATCAGGTCGAACTTCGCACCCGTGACGCCGACAGCCAGCGGCTGGGGGGTGATCCCGGGGAGCCGGAGCTCCCCCTCGTTCCCCACGGTCATGTGGGAGAACCCGGCCTGGAACACCGGGTGATAGGCCAGGCTGCGCGTCGGTTGGACGGCCTGCACCACCCGTTCAAAAGGGACCTCCTGATGCTCAAAGGCACGGAGCGCGATCTCACGCACGCGTCGGAGGAGTTCAGCGAACGTGAGCTCATCCCCGAGCGGCGTCCGGAGCACCACCGTGTTGACGAACATCCCGACCACGTTCTCAAGACCGGGGTGGTGTCGTCCCGAACTGGCGCACCCGACCAGCACCTCGGGCTGTCCACCCAGGCGGTGGAGCAACATCTGGTAGAGGGCGACGAGCCCCATGAACGGGGTGACCCGTTCCCGCTGGCAGAGCTCCCGGAACCTGGCGCAGAGCTCCCCTGGAATATGGAACGCGTGGTAGGTACCGCGGAACGACTGCCTGGGAGGACGCGGCCGGTCGGTCGGGAGTTCCAGCACCGGGAGCGGCCCTGCGAGCTCCCGGGCCCAGAAGGCCAGCGCGTCGCGAGCCCGCTCGGAGGTGAGCTGCTCCTGCTCCCAGAGGGCGAAATCGCCCGGCTGGAGGCGGGGCACCGGCGGCTCGGGGGCCGATTCCGTCCCCCTCACCCGCCGGGTGTAAAATGCCGACAGCTCGCGCTGCAGGATCCCGAGGGACCATCCATCGACGACGATATGGTGCGCCACGAGGCAAAGGGCGTGGGACTCCGCGGAAATCCGGAAGAGTGCGGCGCGGATCAGCGGACCGGACTCGAGGTCAAACGCCTCGGCCGCAAACCGGGTCAGCGCCTCGATCAGTGCCGCGTCGCCCTGCCCCCCTTCCGTGAGGCCACCCGGCGCGGGTCGGCACACCAGCGAGAGCCTGAGCTCGGGCAGCACCATCTGGACGGCCCGTCCCCCCCGGGAACGGAAGACCGTTCGGAGGGCCTCATGGCGTCGCACCACCTCGTTGAGGGCCCACTCAAGGGCCGCCACATCGAGGGTCCCATCGAGGCGCACCGCCATCGGAACATGGTAGGCGCGGCTCCCCGGGTCGAACTGCTGGAGGAACCAGAGCTGTTCCTGCGCCCCGGCCAAGGGTGCCGTGGAGCCCGGCGGACGCGGCTGGATTCCGGCATCGCCCCCGGCAGCCTCCTCCGCGGCCAGGAGGGCCAGCAACTCCTCGCGTTCGCGCTCAAGCGGATCGTTCGAAGGATCGTTCGGAAGGCTCATGTCAGGGGGAGTGGGAGAACGTGGAGATCAGGCGAGGGGCTTGGCCGGCTGCTTCTTTCGGGCGAGCATCGCACGCACCTCCTCGGGCGACATCGCGGCGACCCGCTTTCGGAGCGCGGCCTCGGAGGCGGAGGCCGGGCCGGATGCGGACTCCATCGCGCGGGCCAGGGCGCCCACCGTCTGGTGTTGATAGAGAAGCCGCGCCGGAAGGTTCAGGCCGGCCTGGCGCGCCTCCAGGCTGATCCGGGAAATTAGAATGGAGTCCCCCCCGATGTCGAAAATGTTCTCAGCCACTCCCACCCGCGGGAGTCCCAGCACGCGCGCCCAGACGGCGGCCAACTGGGCTTCCAAGGGGGTGGATGGGGGAACAAAAGGGGCCCCCTCCTCAACCCCCGGGCGCTCGGGAGCTGGAAGCGCGGAGCGATCCACCTTGCCGCTGGGAGTGTGGGGCAAGCGGTCCAGGACGACGAACGTCGAAGGCACCATATACTCCGCCAGCCGCTGCCTCAGCCCCTCCCGGAGGGCGTTCACCAACCCGGAAGCCGCGACCCCACGGGCGGGATCATTGGCCTGCCTCCCCCCGGTTTCCCCCCCCGCGCCCGGGGCGAACGGAAACGGCTCCAGGTCGTGCGAGGCGCGACGAAACACCAGGTCGAAACACCCAAGCCCGGCCGCGGACCTCAGGCTCACGTCCAGCCGCAGCCCGAGTTCCGTCGCCAGGTCCCAGAGCGATTCAGGGTCCGGGCCGGCGGGGTCGGGCTGCGCCTCCAGCTCCCGACGGAGCTGGCCCACGGTGATGCTCCCCGACTCCGCCCGGGCGATCCGCGCCATGACCTCCAGCTCGCGGCGGATCCGGGGGTTGGGGATTCCCCGGAAACCGATCCCCTCTCCCACCCCCTGAGCCAGCCGGTGCCGGAGCGGGCCGAGGTCTCCCCCCCATGCGCGGTTCCACTCCTCCCACCCGACGGAGGGCCCGGTCCGCACGGGGGTCCTGACCTGAATCACCACGTCGTAGTGAAACTGGGTCACCTCGTCGAGGAGCCGGCCGCGGCGGGGCAGGATCGACACCGAGGTCACGCCCGGGATCGCCCCGGCGACCCGTTCAAAAAAGCCCGGGGCCACCATCAGCCGGTCCTCCAGCTCGACGCGGCGCCGCACCTGCCGGGCCAGCTCTGCCGCGGTGAGCCCCTCGGGGGCGGTCCGGAGCAGGACCCCCAGATGGCACTCGGCGATCAGGCTGTAATCGTGCAGGTCCCCCAGGAGGATTCGCCCCCCCGGGCTCAGGACTGCCGCGGCGGCGGCGATGACCCGCTCGAGATAGTCCGGGTTCGGAAAATACTGGCAGACGCTGTTCAGCACCACCATGTCGACGCGCTCCCCCTCGAGGGCTGAAAAGTCCTCTGCGAGTGCCCGCACCAACCGCACCGAGCCCGGCTTTCCGCCGAGTGCCGCAAGCTTCGGACGCAGATGCTCCAGCACCGCGTCGGACAGGTCCGTGGCGTAATAGGTGTCACACCTCGGCGCGACCTGCACCACCAGCTCACCCGTGCCGCACCCGACCTCCCAGACCCTCTTTGGCCCAAACGCCAGGATCCGATCAACCGTGTTGGAATAATACTGGGCGGCGTGGGCCTCGAGGTTCCGGATGCGGGTGGACTTCAGGATCTCCCCCTCAAGCTCCTTCCCGAGAAGGGCCCCGCGGGAGTCCTGGATCGCGGTCCGGTACAGGTCCTCGAAACGGGAAGTCTGCTGACGATGCCAATCGCTCTCGATGTCCGCATCCCCGCGGGGTTCCCCCCCGCCAGGCACGACATACGCGACGAGCCGGGAATCCCCCGGGGTTTCCTCCCGGGCGACCACCACCGCCTCCTGAACCCCGGGAGATGCGGCGAGGACCGCCTCCACCTCCCCGAGCTCGATCCGGAACCCCCGGACCTTCACCTGATGGTCCATTCGACCGAGAAACTCGATCACCCCCCCGGGCCGATACCGACAGAGGTCCCCGGTCCGGTACATCCGGGTGCCGGGGTGCTGCGAGAAGCGGTCAGCGTGAAACCGCTCCGCCGTGAGCTCAGGTCGAAGCCAGTAGCCAAGCCCGACGCCCCGTCCCCCGATCCAAAGCTCGCCAGGAACCCCGGGGGGTTGCGGCTCTCCACGCGAGTCGAGGATGTAGCACGTGACATTATCGATAGGGCGGCCGATCGGGACCCCACCCGACAGCATCCCCTGGGCGCAGTCCCAGGCGGTCGAGTCGATGGCCGCCTCCGTCGGGCCGTACAGGTTGTGAACCGAGACGCGCGGGAGAAGCGCCCCGACGCGCTGCACCAGGTCGGGGGTGAGGGCCTCGCCTCCGCAAAACAGGCGGCGAAGCGATCCACACCCCGCGAGGGCGGGCTCCTCGACCAGCAGCCTGAGGAGCGACGGGACCACCTGGAGGGTCGTGATCCGCGACTCCAGCAGGGCTGAGACCAGGTAGGCCGGATCCCTGTGCCCATCGGGCTGGGCCAGCACGAGGCGGCCCCCGGCCAACAACGGGGCATAAAACTCCCACACCGAGGCGTCGAAGCTGACGGGGGTCTTCTGGAGCACCGAGTCTCCGGGCGTCAGCGGATAGACCCGCTGCATCCAGTGCATGTGGTTGGTGATCGCCCGATGGGGAATCACGGCCCCCTTCGGCTCCCCGGTCGACCCGGAGGTGTAGATCACGTAGGCGGGGGACTCCTCATCCAGAGTGACAGCGGGAGGATCAGTCGGCTCCGAGCTGACCGAATCCTGGTCGAGGACGAGGAGCGTCGATGCGCCCCGTGGGAGACGCGAGAGCTGGGGGCTGCGGGTGATCACGACCGGGGCGGCCGCGTCCCCGAGCATGAAGGCGATGCGAGCCGGAGGATAGTCGGGATCGACCGGGACGTAGGCCGCCCCGGCCTTCAGCACCGCAAGCATGGCCACCACCAGGTCGGGCGAGCGGTCGAGGCAAAGGGCGACGAGCGCTCCCGGCCCCGCACCGAGCCTTCGGAGGCGGTGAGCGAGCTGGTTGGCCTGTTGATCCAGGGCGCGGTAGGTCAGGGACCCCGTGTCGCCGGCAACAGCGATGTTCCCGGGGGTTCGTGCGGCCTGCGCCTCGAACAAATGATGCAGGAGGGGTTCCCGCGGGTGCCCCCGGGCCGAGTCGTTCCACTCCGCGAGGATCCGGTGCCGCTCCTCCTGCCTGAGGAGGGGGACCTCATCGACACCCCTCTCGGGATCGGAGGCGATTCCCTCGATCAACGTCACCCAATGGGACATCCACCCGAGGATCGTCTCCCGGTCGAAAAGATCGGTGGCGTAATCGAGCTCGATCCGGAGCCCCCCCGAGGCCTCCTCCAGCAGATTGACCGAAAGGTCGAACCGGGAGGTGCCGGCGGGGTTGCGCGCCACCCCCGGAAACTCCTCCACCTCGATCGCGGCGAACGGTGGCCAGGGCATCGCCCGGTCGAGGTTGAACAGCGTCGAGAAGACCGGGGTTCGGGAGGGATCGCGACGCACGCCGAGCTCACCCAAGATCGTACCGAAGAAAACCTCCTGGTGCCGGGTTGCCTCCATCACCCCATCCCGCACCCGCCGGAAGTGGGCCGCACAGGAGAGCCCCGGCTCCAGCCGGCTCCGGATCGGGAGCACGTTCACCCGGTATCCAAACAGATCGTTCCTCCCCCCGGGGCCGGGCGGCATCGAGGGGATCGCCACAAAAAGATCCTGCTGTCCGGTGATCCGGTGCAGCCAGATCTGGTAGCTCGAGAGGAGAACCGAGAAGAGAGTGCACCCCTGTCGTGCCCCGACCTTGCGCAGTTCACGCGTCACCTCCGGAGGGACGATCGCCTGGAGGCGATCCCCCCGGTAGCTCATCACCGGGGGGCGGGGCCGGTCGGTGGGAAGCTCCAGCACCGGGAGCTCCCCCGAGAGCTGGCGCCTCCAGTACTCCCGGCTCGCCTCAGCGCCGGGCGCAGCCTGTTGTGAAGCGATCCACTCGACATGGTCGCGGAACTGGAGCGGCCGCGGAAGCTCGAGCACGGCCCCCGCGACCCTCGCGGCGTAGAGCTCGCGCAGCTCATGGAACAGGATCCCGTACGAGTGCCCATCCGAGATCAGGTGATGGAGCGTGACCACCAGGACGTGGGCCGACGGGTCGAGCCGGAAAAGCCGGGCCGCCAGCAAGGGGCCGGTCTCGAGGTTCATGATCCGGGCCTCCAACGCGCGAAACTCCGCGGCCAGCCGCTCTTCCCGAGCCCCGCCGGCGAGCCCGGAGAGGTCGACCACCGGGACCTCGATCGGAAGCGACGGCAGGACGCGCTGCCCGTCGGCGTCGGCCGGAAAGATGGTCCGCAGAGCCTCGTGACGGGCGACCACGCCGTTGAACGCTGCCTCCAGGGCCTGCGGGTCGAGGGGTCCTTTCAGGAGCAGGCTCACCGACTCCTGGTAGGTGCGGTGGGCCTCCTCCCCAAGCTGGGTCACGGCGAGAAGGCCGCGCTGGCCATCGGTCAACGGGAGGACCTCAGGAAGGACCGCCGGCGTGGGGGCCGCGGTCGGTGCCGCCTCCCGGCGGGAGAACCGTTCCCGGAGCCGGTCGATCCGCTCCAGGCTGCGCAGCGCAGCGTCGGGCTCGACACCGAAATCGATCAGGCAGCCGATCTCGTCGGCGCCCGCGTCGATGAGCTGCTCCACCACCCGGGAGCAGGAGTCGACGGTACCGATCAGGGCCCGGTTCTGGGTGAGGTATTTCTGGTAGCCGGCTCCCAGCAGGTAGTCCATGTCCCCCTCGGGGACGTTCCCCACGTTGATGGCCCCTCCCTCGCTCACGACCTTTCGGGAGATGATATCGAGGGAGCTGCGGACATATCGGACGAACGGCTCACGAGCCTCATGGCGGGCCTGCTCGAGGTCCTCCCCAAGGTAGGCGTGGAGCAGCACCGTCACATGGCCGCCCCGGGGGTCAAGACCGGCGGCCTGGCGCGCCTGCCGGTACACGGCAACGCGAGAGGCGAGCTCCTCGATGGTCAGCACCTGAAGGTTGGTGAGGATCGAGACCCCGAGTCTTCCCGCCGCCTCGAAGGCCTTGGCGCTGACGCCGGAGATCCAGATCGGGAGCTCCTTCTGCACCGGAGCCGGGTGGATCCTCACCTCGAGGTCATTCCCCGCCCCCCCCTTGAGAGCCACGGGCTCGCCGCGCCAGATCCGGCGCACGGCGGCCAGCCCCTCCTCAGTCAACCGGTGCCGATGCTCGAAGTTTTCCGGAGCGAAGGCAAAATCGTTGGGATGCCACCCGGAGGCAAACGAAACCCCCACCCTCCCCTGCGAGATGTTGTCGACCAGCGACCAGTCCTCCGCGGCCCGAAGCGGATGGTGCAGCGGCATCACCATGCTGCCGGCCCGCACGTGGATGCGCGTGGTCATGGCGGCGAGCGCCGCGCCGAGGACCGCGGTGTTGGGGGAGAAGCCACCGAAGGAATGGAAATGCCTCTCGGGAATCCACACCGCCTCGAACCCGCGGGCATCGGCATACTTCACGGAATCGAAGATCAGGCGATACTTGCCCGGGGTGGCGGCCGGCGGGTAGTCGCCGAAAAAGTACAGGGAGAACGAGGCGGTTTTCGCGCTCGCGGCCGGCGCCCCGGCCCCCGGCACGGGATCCGGAAGGGAGCGCTCGCCGGGTGGCGATGACGGGGGGCCGGCGGCAGCCCGTGCGGGCGCAGCCGGCGGGGGGACGGGGGTCAGGTCAAAAAAAAAACCGTTCTCCTGCATCGCCGCGAGGCTCTCGTCGAAGGCGCGCACAATCCCCTCCACGTCCGCATCGGTGTGGGCGGTGGAGAGGAAGCAGTTGTGGGTCTCGATCGGGTAATAGACCCCGCGCGCCAGCAGATGGAGGAAGAAGAGCCCCTTGTGCGGAGGCTCCGAGGCCCATCGGAGCTTGAACAGCGACCCGTGGCAGAACGCGGTGAACGGGGCCTTGCGAGCTGTGCAGACCCGGTTGAGTTCCTCAACAAGCCGGGTGGTCCTCCGGTTGAGCTCCTCGATGGCCGCAGGGTTTGACCGCAGCTGGTTCAGGACGGCCCGGGCTGCGGCCAGGGTCAAGGGGTGCTTGAAATAGGTGCCTGTAAAAAGAGTTTTCTCAACCTCGGGGTACGAATCGTCGCCGTACCGCCAGGCTCCGCCATCGTAGCGGTCCATGAAGGCACGGCTCCCTGCGATCACCCCGATCGGAAGCCCCCCGCCCACATGCTTGCCGTACATCGCCACGTCCGGATCAACGCCGAACAAGGCCCGTGCCCCGGCCCCGTGGGACCGGAACCCGGTGATCGTTTCATCGAAGGCGAGCACGATCCCGTGCCGACGGGTGATCTCCCGCAGCCGGTGCAAAAACTCCCCGGGCTGCACCCAGGGCTGCCGGCTCTGGATCGGCTCCACCAGGACCACCGCGATCTCATTCCCGCGCGCCTCAATCGCCTCCAGGGCGGCGGTGCTCCCGTAATCGAGCACCAGGGCATCCTCCACCGTCTTTGGATCGACTCCGGGAGCCACAGGAAGCCCGCGGGGGGCCTCGCCCATGGAGGCCCGGGCGAGCGTGATGTCGGTGCAGCCGTGATAGGAACCGTTGAACATCACGATGCGGTTGCGGCGGGTCAGGGTCCGGGCCGCCCGCACCAAACCCATCAGGGCCTCGGTGCCGGAGTTGCAAAACATCGCCCGCTCAAACCCCGAGAGCTCGCAGATCAGCGCAGCAACCTCGCCGGCGAGCGCCGTCTGGGGCCCGAGCGACATCGACTGCGAGAGCTGCTGCTGGAGGGCCTCCACGATGAACGGAGGGGAGTGCCCGAACAGATGCACCCCAAACCCCATGGTCACATCGATGTATCGGTTCCCGTCCACGTCCCACAAGGTGGCCCCGGCAGTCCGGGCACCCACGATGGGGTAGACAAGTTCCTTCCAGAGGAGCTTGAACCCCGTTGTGCACCGGGCGTCGGCGAGGTGGGAGCGATGCTCCTGCGTGAGGCGCTTCGACTCGCGTGTCCGCTCCGACATGCGGGAGACGAACTCCCGAAGGTATCGGTCCTGGGACTCCGTGAGCCCCCCTTTGTTGCCCACCTGCAACGGCTGGAACGGCGGGATGTAGGCCCCACCGCTCCCGCCCCCCGCGGAGAGGGCTGCCGGGGCTGCCGCAGCGGCGGCGGAGGCCGGCTGGGCGTGGGAGGCGGAGGGAGACTCCTGTCGCGCGGAGGGTGCCGGCCGCGGCGAGGCCGCCCCACCACCGGCTCCCCGGAGCGCCTCGAG
>DMJJ01000608.1 GCA_003452185.1 Verrucomicrobiales bacterium
TCGCTGATGTCGACGCCGATCCTCAACCCGCCGCAGTCGGCGATCCTCGGCATGCACAAGATCCAGCAGCGCCCGATGGTGGTCGGCGGCGAGATCAAGATCCGGCCGATGATGTACCTCGCGGTGTCCTACGATCACCGCATCATCGACGGCCGCGAAGCGGTGCTGTTCCTCGTGCGCATGAAGGATGCGCTCGAAGACCCGTCGCGCCTCCTGTTCGACATCTAAGTCGGAGCTACTGCGCGGCGCCAGGGCGTCGTTGCGGGGCCCGCCTCGCCATCCTCACGTAGCGCTGCTACGTTCCGGTGGCTCGGCACCCGCGCCTAGCCCTGACGCCGCTCGCGACGCTCCGACAGAGCGTTGAACGAGATTGGAGAATTTGATGAGCAAGCAATTCGACGTCGTCGTCATCGGCGGCGGCCCCGGCGGCTACATCGCCGCCATCCGCGCGGCCCAGCTGGGTAAAAACGTGGCCTGCATCGACGAGTGGAAAAACGCCACCGGTGGACCAGCCCCCGGTGGGACATGCACCAATGTCGGCTGCATTCCCTCCAAAGCCTTGTTGCAATCGTCTGAGCATTTTGATCATGCCAACCATCATTTTGCGGAGCACGGCATTTCCGTCAAAGACGTCAAGATGGACGTCACCCAAATGTTGGCCCGCAAAGACCAAGTGGTCAAACAAAACAACGACGGCATCTTGTATCTGTTCAAGAAGAACAAGGTCACGTTCTTTCATGGGCGCGGCGCCTTTGCGGGCAAGTCCGACGCTGGCATTCAGGTGCAAGTCAGCGGCAAAGAAACCACGGTGTTGACGGCGGCCCAAGTGATCGTGGCCACCGGCTCCAATGCCCGGGCTTTGCCTGGAACGCCCTTTGATGAAGTGCAGGTCCTCTCCAATGACGGGGCGTTGCGCGTGGGCGCTGTGCCCAAGAAACTCGCCATCATCGGCTCCGGTGTCATTGGCCTGGAGATGGGTTCGGTCTGGCGTCGCCTGGGTGCTGAAGTCACCATCTTGGAAGGACTGCCCACCTTCTTGGGCGCAGCAGATGAGCAAATCGCCAAGGAAGCCAAGAAAGCCTTTGACAAGCAGGGGCTGAAGATTGAACTCGGGGTCAAGGTCGGTGACGTCAAGGTGTCCAAAAAAGGCGTCTCGATTGCTTACAACAACGCCAAGGGCGAAGCACAAAATCTGGAAGCCGACAAATTGATCGTCTCCATCGGCCGCGTGCCCAACACCATCGGCCTGAACCCCGAAGCCGTCGGCCTGGCGCTGGACGAGCGTGGTGCCATCGTCGTGGACGACGAGTGCAAGACCAACCTGCCCAATGTCTGGGCCATCGGCGACGTGGTGCGTGGCCCGATGCTGGCGCACAAGGCCGAGGAAGAGGGCTGCCTCCCGGGAGCGATCCCCCTTGGGCCAAGCAGCCACGATGATGAAGGGATGCGGGGTCGGGGTGATCGGCTTGAGCTTCAGGCGGGGGCCTGCCACGCACGCCATCGACTCGGCGACGATGGCCACCCCCTCCCCGGCCTCCACGGACGCGATGAGGCTTCCCACGCTGTCGTGCTCCCGGGTGATCCGTGGCTTCCGGGGAATGTGGGCGAAGAGCGTCGCGAGCGACTCGTGGTAGTCCGGGTAGTCCTCCCGGCTGAAGGCCACCAGGGGATGGCGGGCCGCCTCGGCGAGGGTGACCGTGCGGCTGCGGGCCAGGGGATGTCCCGGGGGCACGGCGAGAAGCATCGCCCCGCGGGCCACCTCCTCGTGCCCCAGCCCCCGGAGGCGCGCGGGGCGCGGGCAGACCATGAAGGCGATCCCGAGCCTCCCCGCCCTCAGGCCCTCGAGCATCTCCGTCGTGGAAAGGTCGTGAAGGCGGACCCGGACGCCCGGGGCCTCGGACTGAAAGGCCCTGAGGGCCGGCGGCAGGATCCGGACCGTGGGGGACATGGCGTAGCCGATGTGGAGCTCCCCGCCTGCGAGGGCCGCGGCCTTGGCGCGTTCCACCCCATCCGCCACCCTCCCGAGGATCGCGCGCGATTCCTCCAGGAAGATCCGCCCGGCGGCGGTGAGCCGGAGCGACCTGGCCCCGCGGTCGAACAGCCGGAACCCGAGCTCCTCCTCCAGATCCCTGACCTGCCGGCTCAGTGCGGGCTGCGAGACATGAAGCCTCGCAGCGGCCCGCGAGACGTTCTCCATCTCGGCCACGGCCACAAAATACCGGAGGTGTCGGAGTTCCATCTCCCGGCGAGCATACCTTTGGGGCATGGTGAGGCAAGGAACATGGTCTTTCCCCTTTTTGCCGGCCGGGGGCATCTTCGTTTCCATGACGACCATTCGAAAGTCGGCCGATCGGGGGCACGCCAGCCATGGGTGGCTGGAGAGCCACCACACCTTCAGCTTCGCGGATTACTACGATCCCCGCTGGATGGGGTTTCGGGTGCTTCGCGTCATCAATGACGACGTCGTGATGCCGGGGATGGGATTCGGCACCCACCCGCACCGGGACATGGAGATCGTGACCTATGTGCTGAGCGGGGCCCTGGAGCACAAGGATTCGATGGGCAACGGGCGGGTGATCCGGGCCGGGGATGTCCAGTACATGGCCGCGGGCACGGGGGTTGAGCACAGCGAGTTCAACCCCTCCAGGACCGAGCCCGTCCACCTGCTCCAGATCTGGATCCGCCCGGACGCCCTGGGGGTTGCCCCCCGCTACGCCGAGAAGTCCTTTGCCCAGGCCCCTGCGGGGCGCCTGCACCTGGTGACCAGCAAGAGCGGCCGGGAGGGATCGATTGCAATCCACCAGGATGCCGAGCTGTGGCTCGCCAAGCTGGCCCCGCGCGACCGTGTGGTGCATGAGCTCGCCCCCGGGCGCCATGCCTGGATCCACGTGGCGGAGGGGAACGTGCGGCTGGGGGACCTCGAGCTCGCGGTTGGCGACGGTCTTTCCGTCCATGGGCCCACCTCCCTCGCCTTCGAGGGGGCTTCCGCCGCCCAGGTGCTTTTGTTCGATCTGAAGTGAAACCGACCGATCCCTCCACCCAAACCATCACCCACACACATCCATTCCCATGACCACGGTATCGATCCTCTATTTCTCAGGCACCGGCCACACCGCCAAGCTTGCCGAGGCAGTCCACAAGCGGGCTGCGGCAGTCCCCGGTGTGCAGGCTGAGCTGATCCCGCTGAGCGGCGACGACATCCTCAAGGGCCGCTATCAGAACGAGGCCGTTCTCGCCAAGCTGGACGCCAGCGACGCCATCATCTTTGGCAGCCCCACCTACATGGGGGGGCCTGCGGCCCAGTTCAAGGCGTTCGCCGACGCCACCGGCGGCCGCTGGTACGGCGGGGCGTGGCGAGACAAGCTTGCCGCCGGGTTCACCGTCTCCAGCGGGCCGAGCGGCGACAAGCTCAGCACCCTCCACTACTTCTTCACCCTTGCCATGCAGCACGGGATGCTCTGGGCCGGGTTTCCGGAGACCCCGATGAACGACAAGGGGATCAACCGTCTCAGCAGCTACAGCGGGGTGATGGCCCAGGCCGGCCAGGAGCCGGCGGATGTCGCTCCCAATGCCGCCGACAAGCTCACCGGGGAGCTCCTTGGACAGCGGGTGGCGGTGGCCGCCGCCCGTTGGAAGCGGTAACCGTTGCGGGATCCACCCCGGCACCCACTATCATGAAACCTCCATCTGCAGAGTCCGGCCCCATTGCCGCGGGAGTCCGCATCGGCCATGTCCACCTCAGGGTCTCGGACCTGGAACGGTCCCTCGGGTTCTACCGCGACGTGCTTGGCTTTGAGGTGACGCAGCGGCTTGGGGCGCAGGCCGTGTTTCTTTCAGCGGGGGGATACCACCATCACATCGGGCTCAACACCTGGGAAAGCGCCGGGGGGGCTCCCCCTCCACCCGGGTCGACCGGCCTTTACCATGTGGCGATCCTCTATCCGACGCGGGAGGCTTTGGGCGGCGCGCTTCGCCGGCTGATGCGGGCCGGGGTGTCGCTCCAGGGGGCCGCCGACCATGGCGTGAGCGAGGCGCTGTATCTCGAGGATCCGGATCGCAACGGGGTGGAACTTTACTGGGATCGCCCACCCGAGGCGTGGCCCCGGTCCCCCCGTGGGGACCTTCGGATGGACACGCGCCCGCTCGACCTTGATTCGCTCCTTGCGAGCCACGACTGAGCGGTCCCCTCTTCGAGCCCGTCGCTTACCAGGCCCGGGGAGGGAATCCCAGGACGGTCTCCGGGTCCAGCGGGTCGGAAAGCTCCCGCATCAGTCGGCGAAGCCGGCCATCCATCATCGCGACGGTCTCCCGGTGGCGGGGATCGGCTGAAAGGTCGCGCATCTCCCACGGGTCGGAGCGTACGTCGAAGAGCTGCACGCGCTTCTCGGCGGGGGTCCGGATCAGCTTCCACCGGGAGGTACGGACCGCCCGCTGACGGTCGAGGAACGCGGCGTAAACCTCCTCGTGGAGCTCGCTCCCGGGGCGGGTGATCAGGGGGACCAGGCTTGGAAACTCGACCGAGGGGGGGACTGCCGTCCCTGCCATCTCGCACGTGGTGGCGAAGAGGCTCTGGAGGTAGACCAGCGCGTCGGAGCGTTTTCCGCGCGGGATGCCCGGCCCCGCCACGAGAAACGGGACGCGAAGCGAGTGGTCGTACAGGTTCTGCTTTCCCATCAGCCCATGCTGCCCGAGGGCCAGTCCCTGGTCCGAGGCGAAGAGGAGGATCGTGTTGGCCCTCTCGCCTGTCGCCTCCAAGGCGTCGAGAATCCGCCCGATCTGCGCGTCCAGATGGGTGATCATCGAGTAGTACTCCTGGAGGTGGACCTGGATGACCGGGCGGGTCCTGGGGTAGGGGGCCAGGATTTCGTCGCGGCCGGCGAAGTCGGTCTCGATGAGGAAAGGGTGCTGCGGGAGGAAGTTGGGCGGAACCTTCAGCCGGTTGGGGGGGTAGAGGTCGAGGTATTCCCGGGGGGACTGCCGCGGGTCGTGCGGCGCGTTGAACGCCACGTACATGAAGAATGGGCTCCCGGTTTTCCCCCTCCGGGCGTGGAGGTATCCGATGGCGGCATCGGCGATCCGGACGCTGCTGTGAACGGGGGTTCCCGCGACGTCGAGCCAGTGGCCCTTCCAGCGCGGATCGTCGGGCCGCCAGGGGTTTCCGGCCGCCGGGCGGCCGTAGGCCGGGCCCCCGTTGGTGGTGGAGGGGAGGAACCCGCCGGTCAGGGGACCCAGGGTCTGGAAGCTTGTCCGGAGCGCCTCCTCCGGGATGTGCCACTTGCCGGCCATGAAGGTGTGGTAGCCCGCTTTCCCCAGGGTCTCCCCCCAGAGCGCGGCATGGGTGTCGATCCCGCCCCCGTTGGCTCCACGGCACCGCCAGAGGGTGCGCCCGGTGTTGAGCATCGTGCGGCTGGGAATGCAGACCGCGCCGCTCCATCCCCCCTGGTTGAAGCAATGCGTGAAGAGCATCCCCTCCCGCACGAGCCGGTCGAGGTTCGGGGTCCTTACCTCCAGCATCCCGAGGGCACCGAGGGCCCGGAAGGTTTGATCGTCGGAGAAGAGGAACAGGAAGTTGGGACGCTCGTTCCCGGGGCCCGCGAACCCCGTTCCCCCGGGCGTTCGGTACGGGGAGAGCCAGAGGAGGATGAGCAGCAGGATCGCGGCGGTTGTTCTCATCGACGGTTGAGGGTCACTCGGCGCGGAGCCGGTAGCCGACTCCGGGCTCGGTTGAGAAGAGTGTCGGGTTGGCGGGGTCGGCCTCCAGTTTCTCCCGCAGCCGGGCCAGGTAGACCCTCAGGTAGTGTGTCTGGTCCTCGGCGTTGGGCCCCCAGACCTCCCGAAGGATGTGGCGGTGGGTCAGGACCTTTCCCGCATGCTGCACGAAGAGTCGCAGGAGCGCGTATTCCGTTGCGGTGAGGGGGACGGCCTTGCCTGAACGGGTGACGAGGCGGCTCGCGAGGTCGATGACGAGCCCGCCGATCCGGAAGACAGGCTCCCCGGGCTTTTTCTCAGCGTGGCGGAGGGCGACGCGTATCCGGGCCAGGAGCTCGCCGGCGTGGAACGGTTTTGTCACGTAGTCATCCGCCCCGAGATCCAGCGCGGCCACCTTGTCGGGCTCGCTGTCCTGGACCGAGAGGATGATGACGGGGACTTTGGACCACTCCCGGAGCTGTTGCAGGACCTCGATGCCCGCGAGGTCGGAGAGCCCGAGGTCGAGCAGCACCAGTGCCGGGCGCTGCTGTGCGACCAGGAGCAGGCCCTCCTTCCCTTTCTCACACGTGAGGGTGCGATACCCGCTGGCTTCGAGCGTGAGGGTCAGCAGCCGACGGATCTGGGGCTCGTCATCGATGACGAGGATCACGGGCTTCGATTCGGAACCGGGGGAGGTCATGCGGCTTCGCCCGGGATGCTGGGCGACGGCGTGATGGGAAGTCGAACCGTAAAAAGAGCCCCTCCCCCCGGTCGGTTCTCGACCGACACCCCGCCACCCATGGCCTCGATGAAGCCCCGGACGATTGAGAGTCCGAGCCCTGTGCCGCCGGGGTGGGCACCGCTTGAGCGATAGAACTTGTCGAACACCCGGGGAAGGTCCGCCGCCGGGATCCCCGGTCCGTGGTCCGACACGGTGAACATCAGGTGGGGGCCCGAGGCCCGCACCCCCAGTTCAATCCGGGAGCCCGCGGGGGTGTGGGCCCCGGCGTTGGAGAGGAGGTTGGCCAGCACCTGCTCCATCAGGACGAAGTCGCCCCGCACCAGCGGCAACCCCGGGGGGAGGCTCACCACCAGGGGGTGGGGGGATCCCAGGATGCCGGAGGATTGGATCGCCACGTGGCAGAGGTCGGCCGGGTCGCACCAGTCGATCCTCGGCTTGAGGTGACCGCTCTCCAGACGGGCGACATCGAGGAGGTTCCGGACGAGGCGGTTCAGGCGGCGCCCCGCCTGTTCGATTTCGCCCACCAGCCCGGTCTGTGCCTCGGTCAGGGGGGCCGACTCCCTGAGCGCCCCCGAGGCCGTGGTGATCACGGCCAGCGGGGTACGCAGCTCGTGCGACACCGAGTTGAGGAGCGTTTTTCCCAGCCGCTCCGACTCCTCAACGAGCCGGGTCCGTTGCTCCAGGTCGCGAAGTCGCTGGCGGTCGAGGACCAGCGCCACCTGGCGGATGAAGCTGTCGAGCAGAGTTCGTTGGGCGAGGGCCGGCTCCCCCTCCCCACGGAGCCGGAGTCCGACCACCCCGAGGCAGCCGGCCGGTGTTGTCAGCGGGAGGTAGAGGGCCCGGGCCGACGGGAGCGTGTCGGTCGAACGGCCCGCGGGCTTGGCGTTGAGCTGCACCCAGGCTGCGACGCTGAGCTCCTTCTCCGAGACCTCCAGCGTGCCGAACGGATAGGCCACAAGGGGGCCATCCCCAGGCTCCTCCGGGAGCAGGATGGCAACCTCGGCCTCAAACACCGCGCCCAGCTGGTGGACTGCCGCCCCGAGGAGCTCGGGCAGGTCCTTGCCCTCCGCCAGCTCGCGAGTCAGAAGGTAGAGGGCTGTCGCCTGGCGCTCCCGCTCCCTCTCCATCGCCTGCTGGGCCCGGAGCCGTGCGGTGACCTGTCCCATGGCGAGGGCCACCACGAAAAACATCCCGAACATCAGCCCATCCTGGAGGCTCGTGATGTAGAGGGTGTAGACCGGGGGGAGGAACAGATAGTTCCACAGGAGTGCGCTTCCCCCCGCGGCCACCAGGGTCGGGCCCCGCCCCACGAACAGGGCCAGGAGCACGACGCAGAGCAGGTAGATCAGTGACGGGGTGTAGTGGCCGGCCCACCCGCGAGCGAGCAGGTTCACGAGCGTTGCGGCCAGAAGCGTCGTGCCGGCGGCCGCATACTGGCGCCGGGTTGACCGAAGGTTGGGTTTCCATCGAAACGGCTGCCCGGGGCCGGCCTCCTTGTGGGCACGGACGCAGAGAATATCGATGTTCCCGCTTTCGCGAATCAACCGGTTGAGGACGGATCCGCCTCGCAGGACTTCGAGCAGCCGCCACCCGGATGGTTTGCCGACGACGATCTGGGAGACGTTGTGCTGGCGCGCGACCCGGAGCACGGCGGCGACGATGTCCTGGTCCGTGGTGGCGATCACCTCGGCCCCGAGCTCGCGAGCCAGCGTCAGGTTCGCGGTAAGCCGCCGCTGCTCGCGGTCGTCCAGCATCCGCCCGGTCTCCACGTACACGGCGAGCCACGGCGAGCCGAGGCTGTCGGCGAGGCGCCGGGTCCAGCGGGCCATCGACTCGGAGAGCGGGCTGGGGCTCAGGGCGACGAGCAGGCGCTGGCCGGTTTTCCAGACGGGGCCGATGGCATGCGCCGTCTGGAAGTTGCGGGTTTCCTGGGCCACGTGCTCCGCAGCGAGCCGGAGAGCCAGCTCCCGCAGGGCCGTCAGGTTTCCTTCCCGAAAGAACCCCTTCACCGCCTCGGCGGCCCGTTCCGGGACGTACACCTTCCCCTGGTCGAGCCGGGTGAGGAGCTCCGTGGGGGGGAGGTCCACCAGCTCAAACTCGGCCTCGTCCAGGAGGGAGTCCGGCACGGTCTCCCGCACCGAGGCCCCCGTGATCTCACGGACCGTCTCGGCCCGGCTTTCCACATGCTGGACGTTCAGGGTCGTGAAGACATGGATCCCCGCATCCAGCAGCTCCACCACATCCTGGTAGCGCTTGGGGTGCCGGGACCCCGGGGCGTTTGTGTGGGCAAGCTCATCCACCAGGGCGAGTCGGGGTCGACGGGCCAGCACGGCATCGAGGTCCATCTCGGTGAGGGCAACCCCCCGATGCTCGACCTCCCTGCGGGGGATGGCGGGCAACCCCGCCGTCAGGGCATCGGTCTCGGCCCTGCCATGGGTCTCCACATATCCGATGACCACGTCCTCCCCCTTTGCCAACTCGCGACGGGCGGCCTCGAGCATGGCGTAGGTTTTTCCCACGCCGGGGCACATCCCGAGGAAGACCCTGAGGCGTCCGCGACCTGCCTGCCTCCCGTCGCGGTGCAGTGCGGCGAGGAGCGCGTCGGGGTTTGGGCGGTTCTCGTCAGCCACCGGATCACCCTAGTCGACAACCCCTGGAATGCCAATGCTGCTCATCGTGCCGGGGCTGAATCCAGGGCCCGGTTGAGCGTCATGAGGTTGACGCTCGGGTCGCCCAGGAGCCCCAGGTCCGGCGCGTGGGTGTGCCTCTGGATCAGTCGCTCGAGTTCCTTCAGGGGGAGCCGCCGCGCTGCCGCGACGCGCGGGGCCTGCAGCGCCGCGTTGCGGGGGCTGATGTGGGGGTCGAGCCCGCTCCCCGAGGCGGTCACAGCATCGGCCGGGACCGGATCCGAGGGCTTCAGGCCGTTCTCGGCCCGATACGCCGCAACGCGGTCCCGGATCGCGTCAGCCAGCTTCTGCGACGTCGGTCCCAGGTTGCTCCCGCCGGAGCTCGTGGCGTCGTAGCCGCTGGCTCCCGCGGCGGAGGGACGTGGATGGAAATACCCCGGTGCGGAGAACCCCTGGGCCAGGAGGGTTGATCCGCGCACCGCGCCGTCCGGGTCGCGGATCAGGCTTCCATTGGCGGCGGCCGGAAAAGCGGCCTGGGCGACTCCCCAGACGAGCAGCGGGTAGAGACCGCAGCAGACCAGGGAGAGGATGAGCGTGGCCGTGGCGGCGCGACGGAGTTCGATGAGGAGTGTTTTCATGTGTTACACCCAGTGAAGGGTTGTTATGGCCAGGTCGATGAGCTTGATTCCGGCGAACGGGACCAGGATTCCGCCAAGGCCATAGATCAGGAGGTTGCGGCGCAGGATGGAGAGGGCACCCGCCGGACGGTAGGCGACCCCGTGGAGCGCAAGGGGGATGAGCGCTATGATGATCAGAGCGTTGAAGATGATGGCGCTCAGGATCGCGCTGGAGGGGCTCTGGAGGTGCATGATGTTGAGAGGCGCGATCGCGGGGAAGGTTCCCATGAGCATGGCCGGAAGGATGGCAAAGTACTTCGCCACATCGTTTGCGATGCTGAAGGTGGTCAGCGCGCCCCGGGTCATCAGGAGCTGTTTGCCGATCTCGACGATCTCGATGAGCTTGGTTGGGTTGCTGTCGAGGTCGACCATGTTTCCGGCCTCGCGTGCCGCCTGGGTGCCGGTGTTCATCGCGACGCCCACGTCGGCCTGGGCCAGGGCCGGGGCGTCGTTGGTTCCATCCCCCGTCATGGCCACGAGGTGGCCGGCCTCCTGCTCGGCACGGATCCGCTGGAGCTTGGCCTCCGGCGTGGCCTGCGCCATGAAGTCGTCCACCCCGGCCTCGGCGGCGATGGCCGCGGCGGTCAGCGGGTTGTCCCCCGTGATCATCACCGTCCGGATCCCCATTCGTCGCAGTTGCGCAAAGCGGTCCCGGATCCCCCCCTTGACCACGTCCTTGAGGTGGATGACCCCGAGGACCTCCCCTCCGTCGGACACGGCGAGGGGCGTGCCTCCGGCCCGGGAGACCTCCTGGACGATGCGGGCCACCCCCTCTGGGTATTCACCGCCGAGCCCCTGGACGTGGGCGCGGACCGCGTCCGCCGCCCCTTTGCGGATGCTGCGCGGGGGACGCCCCTCCCCCGTCGGAAGATCGACTCCGCTCATGCGGGTCTGGGCCGTGAAGGGGATGAACCGCGCGTGGGGCCCCCCGAGTTCCCGTCCCCGGAGCTGGTAGCGCTCCTTGGCCAGGATGGCGATGCTCCGGCCTTCCGGGGTCTCGTCCGCCAGCGAGGCGAGTTGAGCCGCGTCGGCGAGGCGCTCCGCGGAGCCCCCCGGTGCGGGGAGAAACTCGGTCGCCATCCGGTTGCCGAAGGTGATGGTGCCGGTCTTGTCGAGCAGCAGCACATCGATGTCGCCGGCGGCCTCGACGGCGCGCCCCGAGGTGGCGAGGACGTTGCGGCGGATCAGCCGGTCGATGCCGCTGATGCCGATGGCGCTCAACAACCCTCCGATCGTGGTGGGAATGAGGCAGACGAGCAGCGCAACCAGCACGGGGACCGGGAAGTTCATCGCCGAGTAGAGGCCGAACGGCTTGAGGGTGACGCACACCAGGAGGAACACCAGGGTCAGGGCCGAGAGGAGGATTGTGAGGGCAATTTCGTTGGGCGTTTTCTGTCGGCGGGCTCCCTCGACCATGGCGATCATGCGGTCGAGGAAGGTGTTTCCCCGCTCCGAGGTGATCCGGATGACGATCCGGTCACTAATCACCTTGGTCCCGCCGGTGACGGCGCTGCGGTCGCCCCCGCTCTCCCGGATCACCGGGGCGGACTCCCCCGTGATGGCCGCCTCGTCCACGCTTGCTATCCCCTCGATGACCTCGCCGTCGCCCGGGATCACATCGCGCGCCTCGCACACGACCAGGTCCCCCTTCTGAAGCGCTGCCGCGGGGACTTTTTCCTCCGCCCCCCCGCGCAGCTGCCGGGCGAGGGCCTCTTTGCGCGACTTTCGCAGGCTGTCGGCCTGCGCCTTCCCGCGCCCCTCCGCGACGGCCTCGGCGAAATTGGCGAACAGCACCGTGAACCAGAGCCACAGGGCGAGCTGGAGGGTGAACCCCCGTTCCGGGGCCGCGGCGCGGCAGGCCTCCAGGGTGGTGAGCAGGGCTCCGACCCCGGTTACAAACATCACGGGGTTTGAGATCATGAGCCGCGGGTGGAGTTTGCGAAACGCCTCGGCGACGGCAGGCCGGGCGATCGAGGGATCGAGAAGCGATGGGGCTGGGTGGGTCATGGGTCTTCCCGGGGTGGGGGTGTAGGTCAGTAAAGGCGGCCCTGCCCGGCGAGGAAGTGTTCCACGACGGGGCCGAGGGCCAGGGCGGGGAGGAAGTTCAGTGCGCCGATCAGCACCACGGTGCCGATCAGGAGCAGGATGAACGTCCCGCCGGAGACCGGGAACGTGCCGGCGCTGGCAGGGGCCAGCCGCTTCATTGCCAGGGAGCCGGCGATCGCCATGATCGGCACGATCATCAAAAACCGGCCCACGAGCATGGCAATCCCCAGGGTCACGTTGTACCAGGGAGTGTTGGTGGTGAGTCCTGCGAACGCGCTTCCGTTGTTTCCGGTGGCGGAGCTGAAGGCGTAGAGCATCTCGGAGAGCCCGTGCGGTCCGGGGTTGTTGAGCCCGGCGATTCCCCAGGGGCTCGCGGCCGCCCACGCCGTGAATCCAAGGATCGAGAGGGTCAGGATGAGCAGCGCGAGCATGGACATCTTGACCTCGTAGGCGCCGATCTTCTTGCCCAGATACTCGGGGGTGCGCCCCACCATGAGGCCAGCGATGAAGACCGCCAGAATCACGAACACGAGCATCCCGTACAGGCCGGCCCCCACGCCCCCGACCACGACCTCCCCCAGCTCGATGTTAAACAGGGGTACCAGGCCTCCAAGCGGGGTGAACGAGTCGTGCATGGCGTTCACCGCGCCGCACGAGGCCGCGGTGGTGCTCGTCGCGAAGAGCGCCGAGTTGAAAATGCCGAACCGGACCTCCTTCCCCTCCATGTTTCCGTCCGCCGACGCCAGCCCCATGGCCTGGGTGCCGGGCGTTCCCCCCGCCTCGGCCCCCCAGCAGACCACCGCCCCTGCGACAAAGAGGGCCATCATGGCGGCCCAGACCGACCACCCGTGCGCCTGGTTGCCCGTCGTGCGTCCGAGGTAGTAGGTCAGTCCGCTGCCGATGGCGAAAATGGAGAGCATCTGAAGAAAGTTGGAGAGAGGAGTGGGGTTCTCGTACGGGTGTGCGGCGTTGGCGTTTGCGTATCCGCCGCCGTTGGTCCCCAGCATCTTGATCGCCACCTGGGAGGCCATAGGCCCCTGGGCGATCACCTGCTCGGTGATCGTTTGAGCCTCGAGCAGCGGTTTGCCGTCGGTTCCCAGAAGCGTCTCCCCCTTGTCGTTCTTCTTCTCGACCTGAACGGTCATCGGCTCGATGAGGCGGGCTTTGGTGTACGGCGCAAAGTTCTGGATCATCCCCTGGGAAACCAGCACCAGCGCGAAAAGCGTGCAGGCCGGGAGCAGCAGGTAGTAGGTCGTGCGCACGAGGTCGACCCAGAAGTTTCCCAGCCGCGGGTTGGCATGCTGGGAAATCCCCCGGACGAGCGCTGCGGCGATCCCGATCCCCACCGCCGCGGATGTGAAATTGTGGAGGCTCAGGGCGAGCATCTGCGACAGGTAGGACATGGTTCCCTCGCCCCCGTAGCTTTGCCAGTTGGTGTTGGTGGTGAAGCTCACGGCGGTGTTGAACGCCAGGTCGGGGGAGAGCGGACCCAGCCCCTGGGGGTTCAGGGGCAGGAGGTGCTGTAGGCGGAGGAGGGCGTAGGTGAAGAGGCAGCTCACGACGCTCAGGAGGAGCATTCCCCGGGTGTATTCCCTCCAGGTCTGCCCCTGGGTCGGGTCGATCCCAAGGATCCGGTAGGTCAGGCGCTCGAGCGGGCTGACAATGGGGTCCAGCCACGTCCGTCCCTTCGCGTCCAGGACCTGGACGAGATAGAGTCCGATCGGCTTGGTGATCGCGGCGAGGATCGCCACGTAGAGCAGGAGCTGCAGCCAGTCTCTGGATTGCATGGGGAAGGAGGGTCAAAACTTCTCGGGACGGAGCATCGCCACCAGCAGGTAGCCCATGAGGAGGAGGGAGATCCCTCCGAGGAGTGAGGGACTCATGGGTCAAAGCCTCCCGCAGGCTTGCAGGTAGAGCCCGGCGAGTCCGAAGAATCCTGCGGTCAGTGCGACCATCAACGCGTCGTTCATGGTCCCAATCTGCACCGGATCAGGGCCCGGGGGTAATCAACACCGCCTGCCCGGGCATCAAAAAGGTATCAACGCGACGCCGGGAGCGACGGGGTCCTCGCGCCCGGCTCTGCGGCCAGGAGTTCCGCCACCGCCTGGCTGAGGATGGGGGTCTCGCACGGTTTCAGGAGGACGCGGCGGATCCCGACCCTTGCGGCCTCCCTCAGGATCTCCTCCTTCACGTAGCCGGAGAGCAGCATGACGCGCGCCTGGGGCCGGAGCCCGAGGATCTGCCCGGCGACCGCCAGGCCCGTCATCCCTGGCATCTCGTAGTCGGTGATCACGAGATCGAATGCATCGGGGGCCCGACGAAACTCCTCAAGCGCCGCCTCGGGGCTGTGGAAGCAGGTGACCTTGTAGCCAAGCCGCTGGAGGGTGCGCGACATGACACGTCCCAGGGATTCCTCGTCGTCGAGGCAGAGCACATGTTCGCCTCCCCCGATCATCACCCGCACTGGCGCCGTTGGGACGACAGACTCCGACTCGGCGGCTGGGAGGTAGACCCGGAAGGTGGTGCCCCGGCCGGGGCGGCTCACGACGGTGACCCCGCCCGCGTGGTGCCGGACAATCCCGTGCACCACCGAGAGCCCAAGCCCCGTTCCCTGGCCCACCCCCTTGGTCGTGAAGAAGGGCTCGAAGATCCGTTCCAGCGTCGTGGAATCCATCCCCTGGCCGTCATCCTCAACGGTGAGGCAGACGTAGCGGCCGGGGGGAAGCCCGTCGATCTTCGAAGCCTCGATCCCGTCGAGCCTCCGGGATTCAAGGCCGATGCGGATCTGCCCGGGGCCGCCGCTCATGGCCTGCCACGAGTTGGTGCAGAGGTTCATCAGGATCTGCTGGATCTGGGTCGGGTCTGCCAGGACGGGGGGCACCTCCGGCTCGATCATCGACTCGATCCTGACCGTGGCGGGAATCGTTGCCCTGAGGAACCCGATCGCCTCGGCCACGAGCCGCTCGAGCGAGAGCACCTTGCGATCGATGGGCTCCTGTCGGCTGAAGGCCAGGATCTGGCGCACCAGCCGCTTGGCCCGGTGGCTGGCGAGGAGACCCTCCTTGAGGTTCTCCTCCACGGGCCGTCCCTCGCGTGAGGCTGCGAGGGCTTGCTCCAGGTTTCCGAGAATGGTTCCAAGCAGGTTGTTGAAGTCGTGGGCGATCCCTCCGGCAAGGGTTCCGATCGCTTCGAGTTTCTGTGCCTGCTGGAGCTTGGTCTCGAGCTTCTCCCGTTCCTCCGAGGCCCGCTTCCTGTCCGTGACATCGCGGGTGATGCTGAGCACCGACCCGACGGCTCCGGAGGGATCGCGCATCGGCACGGAGTGGGTTTCCATCCAGCGCTCGGTGCCGGCAAGGCCCACCACCCGGAATTGAAGAGTTCCCGAGCCCCCCCCGGACCACCTTTTGGTGCAGCTCGAGATAGGCCTTTCGGTCCTCGGGGTGGATCAAGTTGATGACCGGCTGGTCGACGACGGCCTGGAGATCCGGGGCCTCCAGCATCCGGAGGCCCGCGGGGTTCATCTCCATGAGGCGGCCGTCGGCCGAGACCGTCTTGATGCACTCCGGTTCAGTCTCGAAGATCGTCCGGATCCGCTCGGCCTCATGACGGAATCCCTCCTCGGCCCGCCGCCGTTCGGTGATGTCGGCGAAGGTGCAAACAACCCCGGGGGCCTCCTCCTGGGACAACCGGAGGGGCAGCGAATGGATCGAAATCCAGGAGAGATCGCCGCTTGGCTTGCGCACCCCCATGACCACCCCCCGTTGGGGTAGCCCGGTCTTGAGGGTGATCATCGCGGGATGGGTCTCCCCGGGGAAGGGGGATCCATCCTCGTGAAGCGTCTGCCATCGTGGGTCGAGGGAGGTCCGGCCTGCCATCTGGTCGCTGGTCAGCCCGAGGATGCTGGAGGCGGCAGGGTTTGAGTAGACAATGAGGCCGTTATGATCCTGGACGACGACCCCTTCCTCAAGGGCCTCAAGGGTGCGGTCGAGACGTTCCTCGCTCCCCTTGAGCGCGATCTCGATGAGCTTGTGATCGGTGACATCGACGTGGCAGCCGAGCATCCTCTCGGGTTTCCCCCCTGCATTCCTGAGGGCCTCCCCATGGGAATAGATCCAGCGGTAGGTTCCATCCTTGTGGCGGAGACGGAATTCGTTGGTGTAGTCCGGTCGCCGCCCCTCCATGTAGTCGGTGATGCGCTGAAGCGCACGCTCGACATCGCCGGGGTGAAGGCGGTTGTGCCACTCCTCGTAGCGATGGGAGATCTCGTGGTCGGCGAACCCCAGCTGCTGTTTCCACTCGACGCTGTAGAAGACCTCGTTGGTCCTGAGGTCCCAGTCCCAGAACCCGATCCCTCCCGCCTTCGCTGCGATCTCCAATCGCAGGCGCCGGTCGCTCTCGAGGGATTCGAGTTGCTGCAGCACCCGGCGGCGTTCCTCCTCCACCCGGGTGCGATCGGTGATATCCTGGTGGAACGCGATGACACACTTTCTTCCCTCGAACTCCGCCAACGCGGCCGAGACCTCGACAGGAAACAGCGACCCATCGCGGCGGCGGTGCTCCACCGTGAAACGGGCGCTCCCCTCCGACAGGAGGGTCTGCAGTCGCCCGGAGACCCGGCTTGCCGACTCCGGAGTGTCCAGGTCGGAGATCCGCATCGACATGAGCTCCTGGCGGGTGAATCCGTTCATGGCTGCGGCGGCCGCATTCGCGTCCAGAATCCGCCCCGCCTCCGGCCCGTCTGCCTGGATGAGGAACACGGCATCCGTCGATCGGTCAAACAGGTAGCGGAACCGCTGTTCACCCTCCTCGGGGTTCCGGCGTGGGCTCCGTGCGGCTTCCGCGCGCAGGGCCAGATTCTCCCGCTCCAAGGCCTCGATCCGGAGCCTCAGTGCCTCGGCCTCCGATGCCCCTCGCAACGCCTCCCTGCCGGGTTCGCCGTCGTCGCGCCGGCTCTCGGAGGATCCGGGGGGGGGGCCGGAGGCTGAGGAGGAGGGAGGCATGGGGTATTTGCCGGCATCCTAGCCCTGTCGGGCCGCGAGACGACC
>DMJJ01000173.1 GCA_003452185.1 Verrucomicrobiales bacterium
AGCCAGAGGTGGCTCCAGTCCTTGCAGGTGACGTAGTCCCCGAACCACTGGTGTGCCAGCTCGTGGGCCACGAGGCTCTCGCTGCTTCGAAGCTCCTCAAAACCCTCCGAGGGGTAGAGCGTCCGGTCGTTCAGGATCGTCAGGCTCGTGTTCTCCATCCCGCCCCAATGGTAGTCGCTGACGCAGACCTGGTAGTACTTGTCCCAGGGGTAGGGGACCCCGATCTCCTCCTCGAAGAAGGCGAGAATCTCCTTCAATCCTGAGAATGTGGAAGGGGCGTAGGCGATCTCCGAGGCCGGGGTGTAGAGAGCGATTGGGATGTTCCGGTAGCGGTCCTCGATCCCCTTGAGGTAGCCGGCCGCCAGGGCGATGAGGTAGTTGCTGTGGGGTTTGTCCTGGAGCCACCGGACGGCCTTGAGCCCCGTGGCGGCGTTGGTCTCGGAGGAGACGAGGTGGCCGTTGGAGAGAACCGTCATGTCGGAGGGGACACGGCAGGTGAGCTCGCTGGTGAACTTTTCATTCGGGGCATCGAACGAGGGGAACCAGTGGCGGGATTCGATCGGCTCCCCCTGGGACCAGAGGTTCAGGTCCGCCGCGGCGTAGCCCAGCTCGGGGGTCCGGAAGTAGAGGCCCTTGCGGGGGGCGGCGGAGTAGCGGATGGAGAGGCTGGCCTGGTGGTCGGGGGAGATCGGGGCGGAGAAGGTGATGACGATCTTCCGCTCCGTGGCCTGCCACGCCTGGAGGGGCTCGCTGCTCTGGACATCGCGAACCTCCAGGTCGACGCCGTCGAGGCGGAGCTCTGCCAGCGGACGGGCGATCGGGGTGAAGGTGAGGGTGGCGGTCCCCTCGATGGTGCGGCGCTTGAAGTCGGGGGTGATGTCGAGGGCCAGATGCTGGATGTCCACCTCGCGGCTCGGGGCATACTGGAGCGGCGAGGAGCCGTCGGCCCCTGGCTGCCCGGGGGCGGCCTGGAGGTGGTCCTCGAGGAGGTCGCCCCCGACGGCCTGGAGGAGAAGCCCCGGGAGTAGCAGGAGGAACATCAGCGGGAGCGATCGACGTCGGTCATTCATGGCTCCGCAACCCCTATCATGGGCCCCGCTGGAATGGAAGGGCGGGGTGGGGGATTACACGATTCTGGCTTTTGCCGACGGCTTGATTAGAGTCCCGCGTCACAATGATCACCGCGCTCTTCAGCCTGACGCTCTTCGTGAGTGCGCTGCTCCTCTTCTCGGTTCAGCCGATGATGGGGAAGATGCTGCTGCCCGTGTTTGGCGGGGCCCCGGCCGTATGGCAAACGGTGCTGGTGTTCTTCCAGGCGATGCTTCTGGGGGGGTATGCGTATGCCCATTTTGCCTCCCGGATCGAGAGCCCCCGGCGTCGCGTTCTCCTCCACGGGGTGTTGCTGGCCGGGGCGATGGGCTTCCTGCCGGTGGGGCTGCGCGGGGTTGAGATCTCGGCGGCGATGACCTCCGGGAGCCAGGCGTGGCATCTGCTCGGGGTGCTCTTCCGGGTCGTGGGGCTGCCGTTCCTGATCCTCTCGAGCACGAGCCCGATGCTGCAGCGCTGGTTTTCCACCAGCGGGCACATCTCCGCGCGGGATCCCTACTATCTGAGCGTGGCGAGCAACGTCGGGAGCTTCACCGCGCTATTCGCGTTTCCCGTGCTGGTGGAGCCGCACTGGAGCCTGGGGGCTGCCTCCCGCGGATGGGCCGTGGGGTACGGGGTTCTCCTGCCGTTGATCCTCGCGTGCGCGTGGGTGAGCGGGCAGGGGCGCGGCCCCGCTGCCGCGACGGCGTCGGGGGCCGGGGCTCAGGGAACCGCCCCGGCCGGAGCGGCCGCCTCCGCAGGGGTCTCATGGCGACGTCGGCTCGGCTGGATCGTGCTGGCGGGCGTTCCCTCAAGCCTGATGCTCGGGCTGACGACGTTCGTGACCACGGAGGTGGCGAGCATCCCGCTGCTGGGGATCCTCCCCCTGGCCATCTACCTGGCCACGTTCATCCTCGCATTCGCGCGGCGTCGATGGATCCCCGTCCCGTGGCTCGCCCGGGCTCTGCCGTACGGGGCCCTCTGCCTCGCGTTCCAGATTTTCACGGAGGCGACTGATCCGATCGCCCTCATCGTCCTCCTCCATCTGGTGTTCTTCTTCCTCGCGGCCCTCCTGTGCCACACCCGCCTGGCGGACGACCGGCCGGCCCCTGAGGCTCTCACCGAGTTCTACCTCTGGATGTCGGTCGGGGGGGTGCTGGGGGGACTCTTCAACGCGATGGTGGCTCCGGTGGTGTTCCGCTCCATCGTCGAGTATCCGCTGGCGATTGTCGCGGCCTGCCTTTTCCGGCCCACCCCGGCGGGGGGGCGGTCCTCCCGGCGGGCCATCGACTGGGGGGTGGCGGCGGGGGTCTGGGTCGCGCTCTTCACCGCGACCCGGGTGATGGAGCGAGGGGGCTTCCTGGCTCCTTACCCCACCCGGGTGGTGTTGTTCGGGGTGGGTGCCCTGCTCGCGTTCCTGAGCCTCCACCGGCCGTTGCGGTTCGCCCTTTCCCTCGGCGCCGTGTTCCTGGGGATGGCCACCATGGACAGCCTGCACGGAAGGACGATTCACCTGGAACGGAACTTTTTCGGTGTCTCGCGGGTGACGCTCGATCCCGACGGGCGGTCGCATCGGCTGGTGCACGGGAACACGATCCATGGGCGGCAGTTCGTCTCCCCCTCCCCCCGATGCGAGCCGCTGACGTACTTTCACCACTCGGGCCCGCTGGGGCGGATCTTCACCACGTTCGAGGCCTCGAAGGCCGGGAGCAGGGCGGTCGCGGTCACGGGGTTGGGGTGCGGGGCGATCGCTGCCTATGCCCGTCCGGGGGAGCGATGGGACTACTATGAAATTGACCCCGTGGTGATCGGCATCGCGGAGGATCCGCGCCTTTTCACCTTCCTGAGAGGGTGTGCGCAGGCTCCCGTGCAGTTGATCCCGGGGGATGCCCGGCTTCGGTTGCGCGAGGCCGCGGACGGGGGCTATGGGCTCGTGATCATGGATGCCTTCACCTCGGACTCCATCCCGCTTCACCTCCTGACCCGGGAGGCGCTGGCCCTTTACCTCCGGAAGCTCGTCCCCGGGGGGCTGATCGCCATCAATATCTCAAACCGCTACCTGGGGCTGGCCCCGGTGGTGGCGGCGCTCGCCTCCGACGCGGGCCTGACGGGCTACCATTGGGAGGACCTGGTGGAGGAGAAGGAAGTGGGCAAGGAGCCCTCCCATTGGGCGGTGCTTGCGAGGGAGCCGGCGGCCCTTGAGCACTTCAAGCACGACGAGCGATGGCGACCGCTGGTGCCGTCGCCCGGGGTGCCGGTCTGGACAGACGATTTCTCGAACGTCCTGGGAGTTCTCAACTGGGGCGACCCGGCCCCCTGACCCCAGCCGAGCCGAGCCGAGGGCGGGCGGGGCCCGGGGCGTTACGGCCTCGGGGATTCATCCGCCATCCGGAGCGCCTGCTCCATGTAGATCTCGCCGGTCATTTCCCCGAGGCTTGTGCGGCAGATGTAGTCGTAGCGGTGGAAGCTGTTGAAGTCGACTTTCGTGAGGATGTAGCCGAAGGCGTCGTTCGTGAGTCCGAACAAGAGGTTGTGCGTCCCGTGCATCTTCCGCTTCAGGTAGTAGCCGATGTTGGGGAGCGCCTCCCCGGGGATCGTCAGGATTTGGGCGTTCCCGAGGTTGATGAGATTGACCTGTGCAGAGATCTTGTTTCCTTCTTCCGGCGGGGGGTAACCGAGGGGGGAGAGCCGGGTGATCTCGAGCATCATCTTGGATTCAACCGGGAACTTGATCCTTCGGGCGGTCACATACAGGGGCGGGTTTTCCTGGGTGGGCGCAGGGGCGAGGATACGGAGCGCCTCATCGGCGAGGAGTTGGCCGATCCGGATGCACTCCTCGTAGCTGCGGTGCTCCTTGCCTCCCGGGGCCCGGTTATCGGCCGTGACCATGCCCCCCTGGGCGCTGTTCATGAAGATGCCGACTCCCGCCCCCTTCCCGGCCAACCGGTCGTAGAGCGGCCCGATGAGGTCGGGGCTGCAGATGCCGGCGTCGGAGCCCAGGACCTCGGGGTGGACGGCGTAGTTGACGAGCGTGGCGATCGGCTTGCCGTCGGGGGCGATGGCCTGGAGGACGTGGCAGCGCGGGTCGTAGAGGGCGTCGGCGTAGTAATTGTAGGCAATCTTCCCCTTGGCGACCCCGGTGGCAACCTTGAGGGAGGCGGGCTTGAGGTTGGAGGTCGCCTCGGTGATGGCGGCCGCCATCGATTCCACCACCCGGTCGACGTACTTGAGGTCGCAGGCAAACCCGCCCTGGCCATCCGGGAAGCCGTACATGTCGGGGGAGCTGTGGGCGTGGGTGGCGCCGATCAGGATATTGTCGGCGGGGATCCCCTGGACCTTGGCCCGCACGCGGTTTCCGAGAACGGAGGGAAATCCCAGGAAGTCGGACGAGACGATGGCGAGGCGGATCCCGGACTGTTCGAAGACGAGGGCGCGAAGGGTGATCTCCCCTTTCTTTTCCTTCACGGGATTGGAGGGCCCGACGCCGCCGGAGACCGGGAGCAGGGGATCCGGGGTGATGATCCGGACGGCGATCCCCGCCTTGAACTCGGCGAGGGCGGGGAGGGTCATGGCCACGAGGAGCAGGGAGGCCAGGGATTTGAATCGGGGCGTCATGGCGGGATCATGCCGGAACGCCGTCCGGGGAACAGTCATTTTAGCGTCACAAATGACTTGCCCATGGGGTGGCGCGCGCGGTGATCATGGCTCCATGAATCCTGAAGCACGCGTTCTTGAATTGAAGCTCGAGCTCCCTCCGGCCCCGAAGCCCGTGGCGGTGTACAAGCCCCTGGTGATCTCGGGCAACCTGGCCTATGTCTCCGGGCACGGCCCGCTGAAGACCGATCGAACCCTGATCACGGGTCGGGTGGGCGCCGACCTGAGCGTGGACCAGGGGAAGGCCGCCGCCCGTCAGGTCGGCCTCGGCATCCTGGCGACACTGCGGTCCCAGCTCGGCAGCCTCGACCGGGTGAAACGCGTGATCAAGGTGCTCGGCATGGTGAACAGCACCCCCGATTTCAAGGAGCACCCCGCGGTGATCAACGGATGCAGCGAGCTCTTTGCTGAGGTGTGGGGCCCGGACAACGGCATCGCCGCACGGAGCGCCGTCGGGATGGGATCCCTTCCCGGCAACATCGCCGTGGAGATCGAGGCGATCTTCGAGCTGGAGTGGAAGTGATCGCGGCGGGAGAGAGCCCCTTGCGCCCCGTTTCGCATGACTGACTCGAGCGGCTGGTTCCAGGTTCAGGGCGAGGAGTTGATCGACTCCCCGGCGCTCCTCGTTCATGAGGAGCGGATGGAGGAGAACCTCCGCCGCATGATCGCGCAGGCGGGGGATGTCGGCCGACTGCGGCCCCACATCAAGACCCACAAGCTCCCCCAGGTCCTGCGACGTCACCTGGCGCACGGCATCCGGAAGTTCAAGGCGGCGACGATCGCCGAGGCGGAGATGTGCGCGATGGCGGGGGCCCCCGATGTCCTCCTGGCCTATCCGCCCGTCGGCCCCCGGGCGGATAGGCTCGCCGACCTGGCCCGGGAGCACCCCGCGACTCGGTTCTCGGTGGTGGTGGATGACCCCGGGGTGGCGAGGGCCCTCTCCTCGGTGGCCGTGTCACGGGGGCTGGAGTTGGAGGTGCTGGTCGACATTGACTGCGGGCAGCACCGGACGGGGATTGCCCCCGGGGAGGGGGCGGTGGCCCTTTATCGGTTGCTCGCGTCGCTCCCCGGGCTGCGACCGGGCGGGCTCCATGTCTACGATGGGCACCTGCACGATCGCGACCCGGTTGAGCGGAGGCGCCGCTGCGACGAGGCCTTTGCTCCCGTGGCGCGGCTTCGTGACCAACTCCTGCAGGCCGGGCTCCCCGTCCCCCGGGTTGTTGCGGGCGGGACCCCCACGTTCCCCATTCACGCGGGGCGGCCCGAGGTTGAGTGCAGCCCCGGGACATGCGTCTTTTGGGATCATGGGTATGCGACGAACCTTCCTGACCTGGACTACCTCCCGGCCGTGGTTCTCCTGGCCCGTGTGATCAGCAAGCCCTCGGCCACCCGGCTTTGTCTCGACCTCGGGCACAAGGGGGTCGCCTCCGAGATGCCCCATCCCCGGGTGCTCCTGCTGGAGATTCCCGAGGCCTCGTTTGTGGGGCACAACGAGGAGCACCTCCTGGTGGAGACGCCGAGGGCGGGCGAATTCCCGATCGGCAGGGTGGTGCACGGCATTCCGTGGCATGTTTGTCCCACCGTGGCGTTGTATTCCGAGGTGGTGGTGGTGAAGGGGGGGCGGGCGGTCGACCGATGGGAGGTCACGGCGAGGGCTCGGCGGATTCGCGTGTGACTTGGCGCGCGGCGCGCGCGCGGAGCTCAGATCAGCTCTCCCTCCAGTCGCAGGACCTCTTCCTTGATCCGTTTGCCGACCCGGAGTTTGGCAAGGTAGGCCTGGGTGGCGCTCACCCCCAGAGTTTTCGTGACCTTCTCCACAGGCCATTCCTTGAGGACGTAGCAGTCGAAGATTTGGAACTGGAGCGGGCGAACCTCCTGGCGAACCTTGGCCAGGGCGCGCTCCAGGAGGGTTCGTTGCCATTCCCCCTCCCACACCGCGTCGAGGTCGTTGCCGGAGGGGTCGGCCACGCGCTCGAGGGTGCCGGTCCGGCGGCTGTCGTCCGGGGAGGCGGACCCCTGCTTGAAGACGTTCTTCTGCGATCGGAGATGCTCGATGATGCGCCATCGGGCATTCTGCAGGAGCCACCCCTTGAAGGACCCAACCTTGGGGTCGTATTGGAAGCTGCCAAGCTTGCCCGAGACGGAGCGCATGGTCTCCTGGATGATGTCCTGGGCGTCGGCGTCCGAGAGCCCGTACTTGAGGGCCACGCCGTAGATCAGATTGCGGTACAGGCCGTAGAACTCGGCGTGGCTCTGCTGGTCGTCAGGGTTCTTCAGCCGCTCGAGAAGGGTCGCCCGGGTGGGGAGAAAATCGGCGCCGGCGCGTTTCATGGCGATGCCAATACTGGCGTCGGCCCGTTTGCCAGGCAAGCCCCAAGCCGCAGCCCGCCGGGGCGTCGTGGGGTGTGATTTGAGCCGGGTGAGAGCGGATCTGATCAGAAGACCCATCCTCAGTCCCCGCCTCTGCGCCTCCGCGCCACCGCGTTTCCAAAGAGAGCAGCGGACGTGCGTGAATAGGCACCTAGGCCCCCTTCAAGCTAGAGCCTTCCGATTCTTGGCTCCGCCCCCCCACTTCCACCCGCACCCGGCGTTGTTGGGGGGGGCGGAAATCGTCTTGTCCGGGGGTGCCGAGTCTTGAGACTCTCCCGGTCAGGACACCCGACGCCGCATGCCTGAACTTGCCTTCTTACCGGACGATCTCTCCCCTGGGGACCAGCGGATGCTGCCGCTCAACTTTTCGCCCCTGACAATTTCAACGGTGCGATCGACGCGCCATCCCCTCTTTCGTGCGGCCTATGACCGGCTTTGGGAGGAGTTTGGGGCGGCCAACGAGATGGAATCCGAGGAGGTGCTGAACCGTCGCTTTGAATGGTACCCGTGCACCCGGGTCGGGGGGGCGG
>DMJJ01000087.1:0-15035 GCA_003452185.1 Verrucomicrobiales bacterium
CCGGCCGGGCGAATCGTTGCCTCCGACGACGGACGAATCCGGCGCCCCCCCACGTTGATGAACGCAGACCGATCAAGTGGCCCGGCCCTCGCGGCCGGAGCAGCGACCCACGACGCCAACCGTGCATCCCACTTACTGGGGGCGTTCCATGGGCGGGGCCTGCCCCCGGGGTGGCTCCTGGTTGCCGCGGCCCTCGCGGCCTGCTGGCTTCTGTTGTTCGACCAGCTCCGGAGCGAGTGGCAGGTGAATCCCCAGTACAACTTCGGCTGGCTTGTGCCGTTGCTCTCCGCATCGCTCTTCCAGCGTCGCTGGGGTGTCCGCCCGGCCGCTTGCCCCGCCACGGGTGGGGGCCTGATGCGAGGGGTTTCGTTGCTGTTGCTGGGGGGGATGCTGCCACTGCGCATTCTTCAGGAGGCGAACCCCGAGTGGCGGCTCCTGTACTGGGTGCAGGGGTTCGACGTCTTGGGGCTGAGCCTCGCCGTTCTCCACGCGATCGGAGGGTGGAGGTGGGTCCGCTTTTTTGCGCCGCCCATTGTATTCATGCTCATCGCGATTCCCTGGCCCATGGAGGTGGAGACGGGTGTCATCCAGGGGCTGATGCGGTTTGTGGCGATGCTGACCACCGATGCGGTGGGGTTTCTTGGAATCCCTGCGCTCCAGCGGGGCAACCTGATCGAGGTGGCCTCCGGGATCGTGGGCATCGATGAGGCCTGCAGCGGGGTCAACTCGCTGCAGTCTGCCCTGATGGTGTCGCTCTTCTTGGGTGAGCAGCATCGGTTTGGCTGGCGGGGGCGGCTCGGCCTGCTCTCAGGATCGGTTGGATTCGTCCTGCTGGCGAACACTGCCCGGACCACCTTCCTGGTTTGGGCGGCCGCCACCCGGGGAATCGAGACGATGGAGCGCTGGCACGACACCGTGGGGATGTGCGTGATGGTGGGGGTCCTTGGGATGATGTTTGCGCTCGCTTGGGCTCTGAAGCCGAAGGCTGCGGACCGGACGACGCCCCGGGCCGACCGGAGGTTCCCGCCGGTTGCCCCGATCCCTCGGTACATCGGAGTCGCCTCCCTGGGCTGGGTGCTGCTTGTGCTTGCTGGAACCGAGGCCTGGTACCGACTCCACGAGGGAGCCCTCGTCCCGAGTCCGGCCTGGTCCTTCGCCTGGCCGACAGGGGATCCGGAGTTCAAGAGGCTTCCCATTGCCGAAGCCTCCCTTGCGATGCTTCGTTGCACGAAGACCGAGTCTGCTTCCTGGATGAGTGCCGAGGGCGACCAGTGGCGTGCGGCGGTGCTTCGCTGGGAACCGGGCCGCAACTCCGCCCAGTTGGCCAAGGGGCATCGTCCCGACATCTGCTTTCCCGCCATGGGGGCCAGGCTGGGGGAGGACTATGGAACGGTCACCGTGGATGTGGGTGGTTTGCGGCTGCCTCTCCATCATCAGATGTTCGAGAGCGGATCCCGTTCGCTCCACGTCTTCTATTGCCTTTGGCCCGACAAGGTGTCCCCCCGGTCCGAGGGCCTGTTGGAGGATGGGTCGCGCGGAAGCCGGTTCCGGGCGGCGTGGGCCGGGAACCGCCATGTGGGCCAGACCGTCCTGGAGGTGGTGGTGCAGGGGCCCGAGAGCGGCGCGGCTGCCGCGAGCCTGATCCACACCCTTCTCCCGGGCTGGATCAAGCCGGGCTGAACCTCCGGGCCGAGGAAGCCCGGCCGCGCCTTCCGTCATGCCGCCTCTCCGGCGGGGCCGCTGTATTCACCGGGTTGTCACCTCCCGCACCCGGTTTTGCCACACTCGAAGGGCACGGTTCCCGCACACAGTCTTGATGTCCGCGTACCAACAAATCCTCGGGATACGGTTCTTCACCGGCACCGCTGCGGAGGCTGCCTCCGTCGGGATGCAGGGGGGCCTTGTGGTCGCCCCCGCGGCCCCCGGCCTCGTGGAGCTCCCGCGTGATCCGGTCTATTCGAAGGCCCTTGCCAAGGCGGACCTCGTGATCACGGACAGCGGGTTCATGGTGCTTCTCTGGAGGCTCTTCCGCCGTGAGCGGATCATCCGCACGTCAGGCCTCGAGTATCTGCGACTGATCCTGAAGCAGCCCGGGCTGAAGGCTCCCAGGCAGACCTTCTGGATCATGCCCTCCGTGGAAGCAATGCAGCGAAACCTCGCCTGGCTCCAACAGCAGGGGTTCCGGGTCAACGCTGGCGACTGCTATATCGCGCCCGTCTATCGACCAGGGAGCGACGGGGTAATCGAGGATCCCAATCTTCTTCGGCTCCTCGAGCAGCGGCTTCCCAGGCACGTGGTGGTCTGCGTCGGCGGCGGGGTGCAGGAGAAGTTGGGCCACTACCTTCGGGACCGACTTCCCGGGCGACCCTCGATCCACTGCATTGGTGCGGCGATTGGCTTCCTGACGGGGGACCAGGTGGCCATCCCTGCCTGGGCGGACCGCCTCTACCTGGGGTGGCTCATCCGGATTCTCAGCGCCCCCACCCGGTTCTTCCCGCGATATTGGAAGTCCAGGAAGCTCGTCGGCCTGATCTGGCGTTACGGCGAACGGTCTCCCCTGTCGCAGGGGTTGTCTCGGCAGAAGCCCTCAGGGCTCCAGGGCGGCCGCAGCCCGGCGGAGTGACGCCGCCCTCGCCGCCGGGACCAGGAACAGCATTTTGGTTTCCCCCGGGCAGGGAACGGTGGCGGAGAGTTCCTGGAACGACTTCTCCCGGGAGCGCGGCTCCCGAACGTAGGCCATCACCCGGTAGCGAGCCCGGGCGGCAAGGTCGAAGAGGAGTGCGTCGGGTTTCGCTTCGGTCAGCACCAGCGGCCCCTGATCCCGGAGGACCCCGAGGGCACCCGCGATGACCTCGGTGTCATGTCCCTCCACGTCGATCTTGATCGCCCCCACCCGCAGTTTCCGCTCCCCGACAAACCGATCCACCGTCAGCACCTCGACCTGGATCTGCGTTCCCGCACCCTGGGGGTCACCCGGGGCGGTCAGGTGGGAAACCGCAGCACACGCCTCCATCGTGAAGTGGGCGGTCCCGGAGCGCTCCCCCACCGCGAACGGCAGGATCTCGGTCCTTGGGTTGCCGGCCAGGTTGGCCTCCAGGAGGCGGCGGGTCCTCGGATCGGGCTCAAAGCAGTACGCCGCGGCGACTCTCGGGAGCATGTAGAGGGTGTAGTAGCCGATGTGGGCGCCGACATCGAGGAACACCCCCGTTCCATCGAGCATGGAGAAGAGGAGGCGTTCGCTCCCCCAGTCCACGTTCCCTCGAGTGATGAAGGCTTCACTGGCGAAGTTGTTTCCGACGGGGAGGCGCAGTATCTCCCCCGTTGGCAGGCGCATTCGGTGGTCCTGGCGGGCGACGCGCTTGTAAAACTGGCGAATGGCGGTGCGCACGAGCCACCGCACTGGGCCGACCTCGGTGATGAAGGCCTGGTTGATCATCGGGTGTGGTTCAGTGTGGGATCCCTGCGGGCACGCGTGGCAGTCTCCTCGGGGGCCGTGATCTGGTGAAGGCCGGGGGCATGGTCGCTCTTCTGGCGCGTCATGAGCCTGCTCATCCGCACATTGACCACCCCACCTCGAATACCCGTGTCCGGTAATCGGCCCAGCTCCGGCCGGAGCGGCTTCCCCAGGAGGCCGACTGCCATCGGCCGCAAAGCTCCCGGTCGGTCGTCACCTCGTCGAGGGTTTCCTCGAGCGCCGGGACGCTGATCTCCCGCAGGACACGGCCATTTTGCCCAAACCGGACCCCATCCCCGCAGCGGTCCGTTTGGATGATCCCCAGCCCCGCCGCGCAGGCCTCGTTCAGCACGATCGCGCTCCCCTCAAAGAGGCTTGGGAAAACAAAGCAGTCCGCAGAGGTAAAGAACCGGGCGATCTCGCTTCGTGGGACCTGTGGAATGTGCCTCACCCGGGTTGAGTACTGTCGAAAGGTCGACTCCGGTATGGCGAGCCTCCCCACGAGGGTGAGTTCGGCCTTGGCGGGCGGGAGGCTCATGAACGCCTGTAACAGGTACGCGATCCCCTTCCGTGGGCCGATTTCACCGACAAACAGGCACTGGAGCGGCCGGTTGGCGGCGGGGGGGCGGTCTGGCTGCCGGGTCGGAAAAATCGACTCGTCGTAACCGTAGTTCACCACCAGCACCTTTTCCGGGTCGCAGCCGTTCTCGACCAGCGTTCGGGCGCAGAAATCGGATCCTACAACGACCAGATCCGCCGCCTCGACCTCCGCCTGCTGGCGGTCGAGGGCCCGTTGGTCGAACGGGCGGTAGGAGTCGATGAAGAACTCGGGATGCCGCTGCTGCTCCTCAAGCATGATGCGGTTCTGGGCCATGGGATGCCCGATCGTTTGGTCGAGAACGCAGCGGATGCCCCGGCGCCTGGCCCACTCGAACACCTCCAGCGACGTGGTGTTGTACCCCCAGAGGAGGTCGACCGGCTCCCGCTCGATAAGGCGGATGGTCTGGCGTCCGAAGGCACGGTTTCCCCGCTCATTGCACCGCTCCGCCAGGCCGTGGTGCCCGGCCCTGCGAAGGAGGACCTCCGACCACTCCCAGGCCCCGAACTGGCGGATCAGCCTCGGGTCGAGATACGGGGCGTGGCGTCGCCGGAACTCCCGGTTGAGACGGGAAGAGAGCCGTTGCGGCAGCCATCGCTCCAGCTTGTATGGCCAGCGCCCCGGGTCATAGAAGGCCGACGTGGCGTGCCAGGCCAAGACCCCTTGTTCCTGAAACGCCAACGAGGTCTGCCATGAATGCTGGGTTCCGGGGTGGAAGACGCCGACGCGCATGGCCAATACCTTCCCAGGCGCGTGTGTCAGGGAGCGGAATGTCGTGTTACGATGACGTCAAGAATGGCCCTGCGGCGCACTCGGAACTTGGCACCGCGGGATGCTGCAGTAGGGTGGGGGGCATGAACAGCCCCCGGTCCGGGAGAGAAGGTCACGTCCCCCTCAGGAAGCGAGCGCAGAGCCTCGTCGACTGGCTCTGGGTATTGGTGCTTGGCGGCTGGATCCTACTTCCGGGATGTGCTTCCGATTCGGTTCAAACCCCCAAGTCCCGGGGTGTCTACACCGTGCTGGGCTCGGCAGAGCTCGCCCCGCTGGGCGCCTTCGACGCCCCTCCCTCCAGCTATGAACCGAAGGCCTCGTTCACGGTGGGGCAGGTCCCCATCGTAGTCGTCCGAGGCTATGACGGCCGGGTGACCGTGGAGATCCAGGACACCCACAGCGGGGAGACCTTCTTCGTCAAGGACATCGTGACGGCTTTCGGGCGGCTCGCGTACCAGCGGGTTCCGATCCGGAAGCCCGGGGAATACCGGGTGCGGCTCATGATTGGGAAGAGCGAGATGGATGACTTCAAGTTCTCCATCAACAACTGAGGGTGCCGGGGCACTCTCGAGGGAAACTTTCGGTTTGCCTGTTTTGCCGCGGCCGATAGCTTCATTCCCGTCAACAACACCACGTCATCCCTATGAGCACCGCTGAGAACAATTTCCCCAAGCTTCACAACGCCATGTGGCCAGGACTCGTCGGCAAGGGGTCGCCCGGGGCCGAGCCCGCGATCGACCTCGACACCATGCTCGACCTGACCGCCAAGGCGGAGGTCAACGGGGTCAAATTCGACGGCGTGGACCTCTTCCTTTACGATCCCCACGTCAGCATCGACATCGATGACGACGGCATCAAGGGGCTCGCCGAGAAGATCCAGAGCCGCGGCTTCACCGTCGGGTCGGTGGTCGCCCCGGTCTGGTTCGACGGGTCGGCCATGGGGGATGAGGCCAAGCGGAAGAACTGGGTGGAGGCGGTTCGCAAGGCCTGCCGCATCGCCGAGAAGCTCCGCGACCTGGGGGTCCGGCCCTACGGCGTGGTCCGCATCGATTCAGCCGCCGGGGTGCACGACTGGTCCAAGGATCCGAAGAACAACACCAAGCTCATCGCGAAGACCTTCCGCGAGGGGGCCAAGGTCGCCAAGGCCCACGGGGAGAAGCTCGCGGCCGAGGGGGAGATTTGCTGGGGAGGAATGCACAGCTGGAAGTACATGATCCAGCTCCTGGAGGAGGTCGGCCAGCCGAAGGTGGTCGGGTTCCAGGCCGACATGGCCCACACGCTTCTGTACACCCTCGGTTACAACGCCCCGGAGCACCGGATCGTGCCGGAAAAGTTCAACTGGGAGCCGGATAAGTTCCATGCGGCGATGAAAAAGCTGACCAAGGCGCTTCGCCCCTGGACGCTCGATTTTCACGTCGCCCAGAACGACGCCACGGTCAAGGGCTCCGGCAACCATGACAAGACCGGGCGCCATTGCCAGGCAACGGACCCGAACGGCAAGCTGAACATCGCCCGCGATGCCGGCTACTGGATGCGGGACGATGCGGGGAAGGTCACCCGGAAGTTCAAGCATATCTGCTGGGACGGGTGCATGTTCCCGAACGACGTCATGCTGCGGCAGCAGACCTGGAACGACATCCTCGCCTCGATGATCCAGGTGCGACAAAACCACGGCTGGCGCCAGTAGCGTCCGTTGCGGTGCCCCGCAACCGACGAGGGCCGCCGGGCTCCCGTCCCAGGCCGCGACCCGGCGTGGGCCGGCCTCGCTTTCCCTCACTCCCCCGAAACCGCCCGGCGGGCGGGGCATTGCGATGAACCACGATGTTTCATCCCTCCGGATCCGGCTTCGCCAGATGCCGCGGTCCCTCTGGGTGCTTTGCATCGGGTCGTTCATCAACCGATTCGGCACCTTTGTCCTCCCGTTCCTCCTCCTGTACATGACCTCGCTCGGGTTCTCCCCGACGCAGGCGGGATGGGCCATGGGGGCCTACGGACTGGGCCGGTGTTTCGCCTCGATCCTGGGAGGCGGGATGGCAGACCGGATCGGCCGCAAGGGGACGATTGTTTTTTCCACGCTGGTGGGGGCCGGGATGATGATCTGGCTCTCGCAGGTGAGGAGCTACGGGATGTTCGTGCTCGTTGCCGGGTTGACCGGCGCCAGTGCCGAGATGTTTGGCCCGGCGGGGCACGCCCTTCTGGCCGACCTGGTGCCGGCACCCTTGCGGGTGACGGCCTTCGGCCTGCTCCGGCTTGCGATCAACGCCGGGTTCATGTTCGGCCCTGCCGTGGCGGGCTGGATTGCGAGTCGCTCCTACCTCAGGCTCTTCCTGGGGGACGCCGCGACAACCCTGGTCTTTGGTCTTCTGGCCTGGCGGTTTCTGCCCGCCGGCCATGAACATCCGCGAAGCGACGAGCCCCCCGGGGGGGAATGGGGCGTTGTGATCCGGGATCGCTCGATGCAGGTGCTTTGGGTGGCGACGGCCACTGTCTCGCTGGTGTTTTTTCAGACCAACTCCAGCTTCGCAATGCACGTCACACAGAGCGGCTTCACTCCGCAGGTCTACGGGACCCTGTGTGGGATGAACGGGGTGTTGATCGTCCTGTTTGAGCTTCCCATGACGCAGCTCACCCAGCGGGTCCGGCCGGAGTGGCCGATGGGGCTTGGGTATCTCGTGATGGGACTCGGATTCGCGGTCAACGGGGTGGGGAATTCCCTTGGCTGGCTTGCCGCGAGCATGGTGATCGTGACGGTGGGCGAGATGCTGGCGGCTCCCTATAGCGCCGCCTTTGCCGCGGAGCTGGCCCCGCCCCACCTCCGCGGCCGTTACATGGGGGCCCAGAGCATGGCCTGGACGCAGGCGTTCATGTTCGCCCCGATCCTCGGGACCCACCTTTACCAATCCGACCCGAGGTGGCTCTGGTGGGGAAGCCTTGCGGTGGGGATGTTCTCCGCGGTGTTGATGGTCCACCTGGCGCGTCGCCGCTCCTCGAGCGCTCCCCGCTCCCCCGGGTGATGCTCATCACGACACGTCCCTGCGCGGCTGGGTCAGGGAGTCAGCTGGAGGCAGATCAGCTCCTTGGCATCCCGGAGATAGAGGCGCCCGTCCACATAGGCGGGGTTGCACCAGTTCGAGCCGCAGGCCTGGGTGCGCCCCAGCTCGCGGTACGCGGCGGGATCGGCAGCCACCAGCACGAGTTCGCCCGTTTCAGTGAGCGCCAGCAGGCGATCGCCAACGGCGACCAAGGCGAGGTGGGACTTCTCCGCCGACTGGGTGGCAAAGCCCCCCTTGGACCACAGGACCTTGCCGGTCCGGGCGTCGACGCAGAAGAGGTTCCGCTCCGGGCCGAGGCCGTAGAGATGGCCTGCGACCGCGACGGGGCTTGAGAAATTGACCAGAATTTCCTTCGCCTCCCACGCGATCGGTGCCTTCCAACCTCCGCCCGACGGATCGGGAGTAGGGGTGACTCCGATGAGGGCCTCTTCCTTGGAGGCGACCATGACGATGCCATCCACCACCACCGGCGTCATGACGTGCCGGCCGTAGGTGGTGGTGATGGGGATCCGCCAAAGGAGGGCGCCCGTCTCGAGATTCAGCCCGATCAACCCCTCCACGGTGAAGGCGACGATCTGGGGAGGCTCCGGGGGTGCCAGGCGGGCGACGATGGGGGCGGCGTTGCCTGCGCGGTCGTTTTGGGATTTCCAGAGGACGTTGCCGGTCAGTTTGTCGAAGCAGACTACGCCGGCCCCGTGGGTGTCTCCGACAAGGGCGATGAGCCTGTTTCCCTCGATCCAGGGGGCGGCGGTGAACCCGTGTCGTTGGGCCCCCTTGTTGACCCCGGCCTCGGCGGGGGCACCGGACTTGAAATCGCGGAGGAAGTTCACCCTCCATCGCACCTGCCCATCCGCGGTGCCGAGGCACTGGAGTTCCCCCCGGCAGGACTGGACGTAAAGCCGATCACCATCGACGAGGGGGGTGCAGCGTGGGCCGGGAGCTGTCTGGCCGTTCTTGAATCCGTCGTCCAGGGTGACTCGCCAGGCCTCTTCGGCCGACTCCCGGCCGAGGGCATGCACCGTCTCCCGGGTCTCCTGGGCATCGAGGTAGTACACGCGCGATCCAGCCACGACCGGTGAGGCGAGTCCCTCGCCGATCTTGAGGTGCCAGACCCGCCGTGGTTCGGCCGGAAGCCGGCTGAGGGCCGGCTCCCCAGGCGGCGTGTGTCCGTCACGGGAGGGCCCGCGCCAGCCGGGCCAGTCGGCCGCCGCGGCGGTCGGGACGAACCCCACCGCCAGCAGGAGGATCACAGCGGCGGCAGTCCGGCAGCGGGCGGAGCCTGGGTTGGGAACGGGAAGGAACGGCGAGTTGTGTCGCGGTTGATCCATGGGATTTGTCGCGTCTGTGACGCCCCAGGAACCTAGCATGCGCAAGTCGTGAGTTTCACGGAATTTCGCTGCTCGGACCCGAGGGCGGGGCCTGGTGTGATCCGCGGGCCTCCATTCGTGCGCTCAACCCCTGAGCCCTCGCCGGCGGCGGGAGAGCGGCCGGTGTTCATGGAGCCTCCCCGTGGCGGGATGCACGTAGAAGCAGCGAATGGGATACGTGGCCGGGTCAAGCGGGGTGATCCCATCGCCTCCCCACGGGCGCAGGAAGCAGACTCTGCCTTCGTGGAGGAAGGTGTGCCGCTCCACCATTTCGAGGAGGTGCTGTTTGAGGTGGCCGCGGACGACGCTGTTCGGACGGATCACGGCGCAGGCCTCGGAATAGACGACGTTCCACGGCCTTCCGAAGCGGGATCGAAGCCAGCGCCGAAGCGGTCCCAGCAGATCCGTGAACGTCTTCCTCCGCGCGTGGGGACGTCGCATCCCCTGGTGCCGGGGTAGGATGTCCAGCTCGAGGTTGGCCTGTCGCCCGCGCTTGGAGCGACCCGGGCTTAACCTGGGGCGCTCCACCAGAATGTGGTGCATGTCGGCTCTCATAAGAATGGGGGGGGATCGAGGGTGGTGTGGTTCGGTTGGACTCGGATCGACCGGCTCAACGGGACTCCTTCCCGGGGGAGGGAAAGGGGGCCCCGGGTGGCTGCTCACAGGCAGCGATTAACCCGGGGCCCCGGTTCCTCCGCGGCGCCGGGGGATCCCTAGCGCCGAAGCTTCCGGTTCTTGTAGGTCAGGAGTGGCCTGAGGGTGGCCACGGCGGCGACCAGCCCGGCATCGACCAGATCCTCGACCACATCCCCCACCTCCTTGTAGGCGGAGGGGGCATCCTCGTAGAGGAGATCCCGCTCCCCGCAGATCACCCGGCTTCCCAGGGGAGTCTCGAGGAGTTCCGCGACCCCGAAGCGCTGTCGCATACGAAGCCGAGCCTCGCTTCGGGCCCACTTGCGACCCGAGGCGTGCGGCAGCGAGTTGCCGTGAAGGCGTGTGCCGGCGAGCGGCTTCAGGACGTAGGTCAGCGACCCGCGCGATCCGGCGAGGAGCACCGGCCCGGCGTTGGAGGCAGGGGCCCCCCGCCGATGGATCCAGAGGCGGGTCCCCTTGGCGTCGTGCGACGTGATGCTGTTGTGGCAGGCCTCCCAAAGCGGGGTGGTTTCCGCCCCAAGCAGGGCGGCGAACCGGCGGGCCACGATCTCCCGGTTCAGCCGGGCCCATCGCACGGCCTGATCCTGTGACCTGAGGAACTCCTGCCCGAGGAATGAATCCGGACTCACCCCGGTGGTGAACTGATAGTCGAGGCGCGAGTCGAGGAGCGCCTCGCCGAGTCCGCCCGATCCGCTGTGAACCAGGAGGGCCAGCTGCTGACGCCCCAACCCGAGCTTCCGAAACTCCCGGGGGTCGAACACGTCGGCCACCGACTGGAGTTCCGCGAAGTGGCTCCCTGTCCCCAGGGTGCCGAGGTTGCCATCGAATGCGGTGGGCTTCAGCTGGTGGGCCTCGAGTTCCCCGGGGGAGGCACCCCCGGCGGCGTGCTCGAGGTCAAACGGGGCCGCGGCCCATGGCTCCAGGCGGGCGTCGGAACGGAGCAGGTCGGTCCCGAAGAGCGTGATCCCGCATCCCACATCCTGCCCAAGCAGGTGGGGATGGAGGACCCCGCGGCTGACCAGCGTGATGCCAACCGGGGTGCCTCCGCCGGCCTGGAGGTTCGGGAACCCGACCGACAACTCCACCCCCTCAAGCCGGGCGGTGGAGTAGAGCTGACGGAGCGCCTCGTCCGGTATCCAGGTTCGGGGCGAGGCGACGAGTCGTATGCGGGGATCAGCGGCGGCGTTCATGCATCCTTTCTTTCGAGGGCGGCGATCGATCGGATCGTCAGCCGCACGGGGTGTGGGGGAGGATCGGGACGGAAGGCGAGCTTCAGCCTCCGGGAGGGACGGATCCAGCGGATCCGACCGGGCTTGTAACTCCGGTGGCCCGGGAGCTGACTCTGGGAGCGGAATACCGGTTTCATGCGGGAGCCTTTCGTTTCGGGGTGGCGGTGAGTACCCCCGTCGCCGCCGCACCACCTGGGTGCGGCTTCCTTGGGCGGGGGGTGGAAAGCGTTCCACGGCACACCTGGCGGGTGGGCCGTGGAGGGGTCGTCTCGATGTTGTGAAGAGATCGGGACGAGGGGAGGCGATGCCGAAAACCTTGGGAATCGGCTTCGCGGGGGGGATCGCCCCCTCGCGCCGGGCCGTGGCCCGGGGGCGGGGGCGAAAATTGTTCAACGGGAGCCGGGGTTCACCCCCCGGCCCCGCTCAGTGGAGACAAAGAACAGGCACCTCTTGGCGATCCATCGGATCCCAACCCGCGGTTTCACGGCGGTTGTTTCGGTGTTTCAAGGCACACCTCCCACGAAGCCTCTGGACTGTGACTGTAAATGGTGGGACGCGGCGCCGGCCCGGGGGATGGGGCCTCCGTCGACACACCGCTTGCGCGGAGCGCCTTGGCCCTTTGCCGCCCGATTCATGCTGTCGCCGAAGGACATCATCCCGATGTCGCGCGTTCTCTCTTCACCGATGTTTGCGTCTCCCTTTCCAGGAGTTGGTGTTGACTGCGGTTCCAAACAACAAAAAACCCTGCTTCCTTTCGGTAAGCAGGGTTTGGAAAAACTTGGATTCGTTCTTCGCTACCTGCCCACCTCCGGCTTGCTCCAAATGGCTTCGGGTCGATACCCGGCAAACCCCAGGGAGCGCCCATGATGGCGCACACCGCCACCCAGGGGCTGCCGGGCATGGGGCGTCGTCTTTACGACGGCCCTCGCCGGCTGGGACATCCGGGTGATGTCGGTGGTTATGTTCATGCAGGTTCTCATCGAACGTGGAAGAGCTATACCGCAGCAGGCAGGGAAGCGGCCACTTATACCTCGGGGTGGGATCGATCTTGAATCCGAATATCCGGATGCGACGGTTTGGGGTCGACGGGCTTTGGGGAGGGAGGGGCAAGGTCTCGGGGTGGCAGAGTGCCGGTTGCCAGAGCGGACGCCCCCTGCTACAACGGCCGCATGAACCACCGATCCCAATCTCTCCAGCAGCAAGGCCGCCGTCGTTTCCTGAAAGTCACGGCCGCGGCAGCGATGGCGTTTCCATTCGTCTCCGCGCGGAACGTGCTTGGAGCGAACACGCGACTGAACATCGCCGCGATTGGCGCGGGTGGCAAGGGGTCGGTCGACATCGGGTATTGCGCGGGGGAGAATGTGGTGGCGTTGTGTGACGTGGATCAACAGAACGCGGCCGGGACCTTTGCGAAGTTTCCGAAGGCGACCCGTCACAAGGACTACCGGGTCATGCTGGAGAAGCAGGCGGGCGGCATTGATGCTGTGACGATCTCGACCCCGGATCATCATCATTTTCATGCCGCGGTGATGGCGATGAAACTTGGCAAGCATGTGTACGTGCAGAAGCCGCTCACGCACACGATCTGGGAGGCGCGACAGCTGACGAAGCTGGCCCGCGAGAAGAAGCTGGTGACGCAGATGGGAAACCAGGGGCACTCGGAGGTGGGGTCCCGCCGGTTGGTGGAGCTGATCCAGGGCGGGGTGCTTGGGGAGGTGCGTGAGATCCACATCTGGACCGACCGCCCGATCTGGCCGCAGGGGATGGAGCGGCCGAAGGCGCTTCCCAAACCCGATCACCTGGATTGGGACCTCTGGCTGGGGCCGGCCCCGTACCGTGAGTTCCACGACGGGTGCGTCCCGTTCAAGTGGCGGGCTTTCTGGGATTTTGGCACGGGCGCCCTCGGCGACATGGGGTGCCACAACATGGATCTCGCCTTCTCCTCGCTGGAGTTGCGGGATGCCACCGCCGCCGAGGCCACCTCCTCCGGGGTGAACGGTGAGACCGCCCCCGCCTGGTCGGTCATCACATACGAGTTCCCGAAGCGGGGACGCCGGCCCGCGGTCAAGCTGGTGTGGTACGATGGTGGCAAGAAGCCCGACGCCGCCCTGGCGAAGCAGGCGACGCTGCCGGGGAACGGAAGCATTTTCATCGGGTCAAAGGACACCCTCTACATCCCGAGCTACTGGGGTGGGGGGAGCTTCACGTCGGGGGCGAAGATGGCGGATTTTGCGAGCATCCCCGAGCGGCTGCCGCGGCATCCGGCGGCGGCCAAGGATAACGACGCCGCCCAGCATCTGGAGTGGATCGAGGCGTGCAAGGGGGAGGGGAAGGCGCTCGCCAACTTCGATTACGCGGGCCCCATGACCGAGTCGGTGCTTCTGGGGAACATCGCGCTCCGGGCCGGCAAGCGGGTCGAGTGGGACAGCCGGCGGATTAAGATCACGAACGCCCCGGAGGCGAACCGTTATGTGAAGACGGAATACCGCAAGGGATGGGAGATCGCGGTCTGATCCGCGGTGGCCCCGATCAGGCCAGGTTGAGGAGCAGCTTCTTGATCTCCCGAAGCCGGGCCTCGGCGGTTTTTTTCGTGAGCCTGGGGAACATCCCGCCCACCAGGACGGGGTCCCCGCGCCGTGTGAGCATCAGCTTGTCGTGCCGGGTCTCGACGCAGGAGATGTGTCGCGTGCCGGCCAGCATCTTCACCTCGTGCGTGAGAAAGAGGAGGTCGAGGGCCTCGGGAAGCGGGCCGAAGCGGTCCCGGATCTCCTCCCTGAGCTTCTCCGCCGCCGGGGTGTCGAACGCCTGGGCAAGCTTGCGGTAGATCTCGATCCGCTGGCGCGAGTCGGGGATGTAGCGGAGCGGGATGTACGCGGGGGTTCGCTCCACCGGGGCCTTGGGTTGATCCCGCTCGGGGTCGGGCACCGTCTCGTCCATCCAGTAGACGCCCACCTCCCGGGGAACCTCGACCCCGGGGTTGATCCTCGGCTTGCGGGGTGAAGACCCCCGATGCGTCGGGTCCCCCTCGGCGGGGGGCGCAGCGGTTCCCTCCTCCGCGGGGTTCATCGCCAGGAAATCGATCCGCATCTGGACCTCGATCCGGGGGGCCACCTTCTCCCCCTTCAACGCGCTGACGCTCTGCTTGAGGAGCTGGCAGTAGAGCTCAAAGCCAACGGCCGTGATGTGACCGCTTTGCTGGGGGCCGAGGAGATTCCCCGCGCCCCGGATCTCGAGATCGCGCATCGCGATCTTGAACCCGCTCCCGAGGGAGGAGTACTGCTTGATGGCGCTGATCCGCTTGCGGGCGTCGCTGAGCAGGCCGGCATGCCGCGGCAGCATGAGGTAGGCGTAGGCCTGGTGCTTGTAGCGGCCGACACGGCCCCGGAGCTGGTAGAGATCGCTCAGCCCGAAGCGGTCCGCCCGGTCGATGATGATCGTGTTGGCGTTCGGGATGTCGATGCCGCTCTCGATGATCGTGGTGGAGAGGAGGACGTCGGCCTCGCCGTTCACGAAGCGGGTCATGACCTCCTCGAGGTCGTCGGGGTCCATCTGCCCGTGCCCGATGAGGATCCGGGCATCGGGGACGAGGGCCTTGAGCTTGGTGGCCACGGCATCGATGTCCTTCACGCGGTTGTGCAGGAAGAAGACCTGCCCCTCGCGGTTGATTTCCCGCTGGATCGCGTCCCGGATCACCCGCTCGTCGTACGGGCCAACGACAGTCTCCACCGGGAGACGGTCCTGGGGCGGGGTCTCGATGGTGCTCATGTCCCTGGCTCCGGTGAGGGCGAGGTAGAGGGTTCGCGGGATGGGCGTCGCGCTCAGGGTGAGGACGTCCACCAGGCGGCGGAGGAGCTTGAACTTCTCCTTGTGCATGACGCCGAAGCGCTGTTCCTCGTCGATCACCACCAG
>DMJJ01000087.1:15371-17333 GCA_003452185.1 Verrucomicrobiales bacterium
TGGCGAGCTGCTCGATGACCCGGCGCACTTCCTTTGGCTTGCGGAACCGGGAGAGGAGCTCCACCCGCACCGGGTAATCGGCCATCCGCTCGCGAAAGGTGTTGTAGTGCTGCTGGGCCAGCACGGTGGTGGGGACGAGCAGGGCGACCTGTTTGCCTCCCATCACGGCCTTGAAGGCGGCCCGGATGGCGACCTCGGTCTTGCCGTAGCCGACATCCCCGCAGATCAGCCGGTCCATCGGCTTTGGACGTTCCATGTCCCGCTTGGTCTCGACGATGGCCTTCATCTGGTCCGGGGTCTCCTCGTACAGGAACGATCCCTCGAACTCCCGCTGCCAGGTGTTGTCGGCGGGAAAGTCATGGCCCGACTCGATCTCGCGGGCGGCCTGGAGCGAGAGAAGCTCGGCCGCCAGGTCACGCACCGCCTCCTCGGCCTTGGCCTTGGCCTTGGCCCAGCGATTTCCCCCGAGGGTGTTCAGGGGAGGCCGGGCCTTGCCGGTGCCGACGTATTTGCTGACGAGATGCGATTCGCTGACAGGGACGTAGAGCAGCGGCGCCTTCTGGTTCTCATCCCCCGGGGCGTACTCGATGACGAGGCACTCCTCCCCTTGCGGCGGGGCCTCCCCTTCCCGGGAGCCGGCCCGGCCTCGTCCTTTCTCGGGGGTGGGTTCGAGCTGCTTCAGCCCCCGGAACCGTCCGATGCCGTGCTGCACGTGGACCACGTAGTCCCCCTCCTCGAACTCGGTGAAATCGATGTCGAGCGCCGATCGGGTGGCCGCGGCGTGGGGGGACTTCAGGCGCCGGGGACGCTGGACCTTGTAGCGGCCGAAGATCTCGGCATCGGTCACGACCACCGTCCGGGCCTGCTCGGCCAGGAAGCCCCGGGCCAACGCGCCGAGCTGTGTCGAGGGGCGGAGGGGCTTTCCGGTGGCCCCCGGCTCCGCAAGTCCGTAGTCGTTCCAGATCTCCTCGAAACGCTGCCGTTCCCCAGCGTTGTTGCAAAACACATGGACAGCGTAGCCCTGGCGGAGCCAGCGATGGAGCTGCCCGAAGAACTCCCTCCGCTGCGCCTCGGCCACTGCGGGCTCGGGGGCGGCCGAGGTGATGGGGCGGTGCGCCTCCAGGGAGTCAAAGAGGTCGCCCGCGCCGGCCTCGCCGGCTCCCTCCTCCGCGAGATGCAGGAGAGCCCGTCCCGGGGAGGCGAGCTTCGCGCAGAGCTCATCCCAGGGGAGCAGGAACGGGTCTCCCGTGGCGACCTGCTGCTCGTAGTGGCGTGCATGATCCTCAAGGGACTGCGGCCGGCAGAGCAGAACCATCGCGTCGGGGGGAAGATGGTCGAGCAGCGAGCCGAGCACGGGGGGGAGGGATGGGTCTCCTGCTCCTGCTGCGGCGGCCGCCGCCGCAGTGGCCTGCTCACGCTTGAGCACCCCGAGCTCGCCGGCCGGGGCGAGGGTGATCGACTCGATGTTCTCGCGCGAGACCTGGGTCCCGGGATCGAAGTGGCGCAACGACTCGAGTTGATCGCCGAAGAACTCCAGGCGGACGGGCCAGGGGGCCGTCAGCGGATAGATGTCGAGGATCCCCCCCCGCATGGCGATCTCCCCCTTGTGGTTCACCTGCGCCTCGGGCTCGTATCCCTGCTCCTCGAGCCATTCGACCAGATCGAGCATGTCGAGCGTATCCCTGCGGGAGAGGCGTCGGGCCCGCGATTGGAGCGCCTCCGGGGGATAGGTCTTCTGCAGGAGCGCCACGACGTTGGCCACCACCACGGGGGCTGGCGCCCCGTCCCGCAGGCCGGGCCTCAGGGCCACCAGGGTCTCGAGCCGCTCGCTGATCACATCGGCGTGCGGGAGCTTGGAGTCCTGGGGAAGAATCTCCCAGGCGGGAAAGAACTGCACGGTCCCCGGCAGCGGGGGGGCCTCCGGGGTCGGGGCGGGGCGGGCGAGCCACGTCTGAAGGTCCT
>DMJJ01000144.1 GCA_003452185.1 Verrucomicrobiales bacterium
GTGGCTCAGGAGACGATCTGGAACGTTTGAATCGAGCTTTGGGGCGTCGGTTTCGGTTGGGGGCGTCGGCGGTCCGCGGGGCTGGGGGGGAGGGGAGTCGTGGGGGTGTCCTGCAGGAGCTCGAGCTGCAGGTGACGCTGCTCGTAGAGAGCCAGGCGCAGCGGGGCGGAGAGGGGGGGCGTCGTTGCCAGGAGGCTGGTGCCGGGGGGAGGCTCGGGGCGGGAGGCATGGTCCAGGGCGACGATGGCTCCCCAGGCCAGGGCCAGCGAAGCCCAGGCGGCGGGGGCGGGCCAGAGGAACCACCGGACCCAGTCAAGCAGCGCGCGGGGCGGGGTGCCCGCAGGCTCGTCCGGGGCAAGGCCCTCGTGGCGGGCGACGGCCAGGATCTCCTCGCGCCACTGGGCGGGGAGGGGGCGGATCGGCTGGCGGCCCAGCCGGCGTTCAAAAGGGTCCGGATTCATTGGATCTCTTCGTAGAGGGGACGCAGCCGGTCCCGCAATTTGTCTATCCCGTACCGATACCGGCTGCCCGCGGTGTTGAGCGGAATCTCGAGGGTTTCGGCGATCTGCTCGAAGGTGAGGCCTTCCCAGAGCTTGAGGTGAATGACGCTTCGCTGGGCCAGGGGAAGCTCCCCAAGGGCCTCCGAGAGGGCCCTCCGGAACTCGTCTTCATCCGGGTCCTGGGTGGGGGCGAACAGGCATGGGTCCCCGGTGGCGGCCGCCTCGTGACGTCGCTCGCGGGCCTGGTGACGTCGGAGGTGATCGATCGCCAGGTTGTGCGCCAGGCGCACGAGGAACGCCCTTGGCTCCCGGGCCGCCTCGAGCAGGCCGGGCTGTCGGGCGAGCTTGACGAAGACCTCCTGGAGGATGTCCCGGGCATCGGCCTCACGCCGGGTGATGTTGAGCAGAAACGCGAAGAGAGCCGGCGCGTGAGCGTCATAGATCGAGCCGAGATCGGTTGCCGGCGGGGGCATGTCTGCCATGACGACGCCGCAGCGGGGGCTTTTTGTCTACCCTATTCACGGCTTGCACCCTGTCACCCGTTTCATAGGATGCAGCCCATGACCGGGGGGCGCGCCCCCGGCGGACCCCGGACGGTGGCAGTCGACATCGGATGTCCCCAGACCCATCACAGCAGGCGTCGCAACAGCGGATTGATCGCATTCTCATCGTGGAGGATGTGGAGCTGGATGCTGACCTGATCGAGAAGGAGCTTCTCCGGGCCAAGATCCTTTTTGAATCCCGCCGGGCGGAGAACCGCCCCCAGTTCATCCAGGCGCTGAACCAGTTCAAGCCCGACCTGATCCTGGCCGACTACTCCCTCCCCCAGTTCAACGTTCTCGATGCCCTGGCCCTTCTGCAGGAGGACCACAAGGACATCCCGGTGATCCTGGTCACGGGGCACCACTCGGAGGAGGTGGCCGTGGAGTGCATGAAGCGTGGGGCGCAGGACTACATCCTGAAGTCGAGCCTCCGACGCCTCCCCAAGGCCGTGGTCAACGCGCTGGAGAAGCGGCGGTCGCAGGAGGACAAGGCCGCGGCCGAGGCGGCGTTCCGGCGTCGGGAGGAGCAGTACCGGCTCATCACTGAGAACACCCGCGACCTGATCGCGCTCCTCGACCTTGACCATCGGTTCCTTTACGTGAGCCCTTCCCACCAGCGCGTCCTTGGGCATGATCCCGAGGGGATGCTTGGGAAAAGCTACGAGGAGTGGGTGCATCCCACCGATGCGCGGGCGTTGCGGCGCACCTTCGAGGAGGCGCTCTTCTTCCGCGAGGGGTGCAACGTGGAGGTCCGGTGGAAGATGCAGACCGGCCGGTGGCAGAGCTTCGAGACGACGGGCAACTGGATCTTCGATGAGCGGGGGAAGCCGCAGCGGGCCCTTCTGGTGTCGCGCGACATCACCGAGCGAAAGCGGGCGGAAACCGAGATCGAGCGGCTGGCCGCCTTCCCGCGCTACAACCCGCAGCCCGTCTGGGCATTCTCGGCAGACGGTAGCCTGATCTATTTCAACGATGCGGTGGTGGCCCTGACCCGCTCGCTCGGGAAGACCCACCCGCGGGAGATGCTGCCGCTGAACATCGCGACCATCGTGAAGATGTGTCTCTCCACCGGGCAGAGCAAGATCCGGATGGACACCACGATGGGGAAACGGACTCTCAGCTGGTCGTTTGCCCCGATCGTCCCGCATCAGGTCGTGTACTCCTGGTCCGAGGACATCACCGACCGGCTGAACCTGGAGGGCCGGCTCCGGCAATCCCAGAAGATGGAGTCGGTGGGGCAGCTGGCCGCCGGGGTCGCCCACGATTTCAACAACATCCTGACGATCATCCAGGGGCATGCCCAGATGCTCGTCGCCACCGGGCGGCTTGAGCCCCGCCTCGGGGAGTCGATGAAGCAGATCTCCATGGCCGCGGAGCGGGCGGCCAACCTGACCCGCCAGCTCCTGGTGTTCAGCCGCAAGCAGGCGATGCAGCCCCAGCTGCTGAACCTCAACGAGGTGGTGCAGAACATCACGAAGATGCTGCGGACCCTGGTGGGGGAGCAGGTGGCGGTGCAGTTCGACCGGGCGCGCCAGCTGCCGATCATCAACGCGGACCCCGGGATGATGGAGCAGATCCTGGTGAACCTCGCGGTCAATGCCCGCGATGCCATGCCGCGCGGTGGCACGATCACGATCACGACCTCGTCCGTGGACATCGACTCCAGCTATGTTGCGCAGCATGCCGACGCGCGTCCCGGGATGCATGTCTGCCTCTCCGTGAGCGACACCGGCTCGGGGATGTCGGCGGACACGATGGCGCACCTGTTTGAGCCGTTTTTCACGACGAAGGAAGTCGGCAAGGGAACCGG
>DMJJ01000408.1 GCA_003452185.1 Verrucomicrobiales bacterium
CCCCCCCCCAGACGACGAGCGTCTCCTCCAGCAAACCCCGCTGCTCGAGGTCGGTCAGGAGGGCGGCGATCGGCTGGTCGACCTCGGGACAATGGATCTTGAGGTTTTCCTCGATCCCGTGGTGGCCATCCCAGGTGTTCTGCCCCCCTGCGCCTCCCCCGCCGGAGTAGATCTGGATGAAGCGGACCCCCCGCTCGACGAGCCGCCGTGCGGTCAGGCATTGGCGTCCAAACGGGGCGGGCCCCTGGGCGAAGGGGTGCCAGTCGGGCTTCGGCTGGCCGATCCCGTACATCTCGAGCGTGCGGGGATCCTCCTGCGAAAGATCGAGGGCCTCCGGGGCGGTCGACTGGAGGCGGAAGGCGAGTTCATAGCTCGCGATCCGTGCCTGAAGCTCCGAGTACCCGGGACGCGCCTGGGCGTGGGCGGCGTTCAGCTCATTGAGGAAGCCGATCTCGCGCTGCTGGCGCTCACGGCTCCAGCCTGGCGGCCGGGCGAGGTCGAGGATCGGCTCCCCGGTGGTGCGAAGGACCGTTCCCTGGTGCACCGCCGGCATGTACCCCCCGGACCAGTTGGGCGCCCCGGTGGTGGGGCCCCCGCGGGGATCGAGCATGACGATGTGCGCGGGGAGGTTCTGGTTCATCGTCCCCAGCCCGTAGCTGAGCCAGGCCCCCACGGAGGGATGCCCCTGGAGAATCCGCCCCGTGTTCATCTGCAGGACCGCGCTCCCGTGCGCGAAGGAGTCGCTGTAAAGCGACTTCACCACGGCGAGCTTGTCCATGTGCCGGGAGATGTTCGGGAAAGCGTCCGAGCACCAGAGGCCCGACTGCCCGTGCTGGCGGAAGGTCCGACGGCTTGCCTGAAGCACCGCCTTGGTCTTGGTGTGGCGCCGGAACTCGTTGTCGATCGTCTGTCCGTCCCGCCGCTGCAGCTCGGGCTTGTAATCAAACAGGTCGAGCTGCGACGGGCCGCCGAACATGAAGAGGAAAATGCACGACCGGACCTTCGTGGGGCGATGCGCCGGCTTCGGCGCAAGCGGGTTCGGGAGCGGACGGGGGCGCTCGGCGGCACCCGCGTTCCGCGCGAAGAACCCATCCGCCTCGAGCAGCGCACTCAACGCGACGCCTGTAAACCCCGCCCCCATTTCCCAGAGAAACTGGCGACGTCGCAGCGGTGAGTGTTCGGCCGGGTTCATCGATCAATCCACGTAGACCATCTCGTTCAGGTTCAACAAGGCGAGGCAGAGGCTCTTCCAGGCCGCATCGCCGTTTCCCTCCTCCTGAAGCAGTCGCAACGCGGAGCGACGCTCCCCGGGGGCGGGAGCCCGTTGGAGGACCAGCTGGAAGGCGCGATCGAGGCGTGCCTCAGGCTTCAGGCCAGCCTCCCTGGCAACCCGCCGGGCAAGCCCCTCGGCCCGGGCATGCAGAAAGGCATCGTTGAGCCCCATCAGGGCCTGCGGGGCAATGGTGGTCACGGGACGCTGCCCCATGGCGGAGGTGCAGTTGGCAAAATCAAAGGTCTCAAGGATCGGGAGCTTCAGCGCCCGCTTCACGAACACGTACACGCTCCTGCGGGCCTGCTCCTCGGGAGGGCTCTCGCCCCAGCCCTTGCCGGCCGAATCCTGTGTGATGTGGACCTCATGAGGGAGGGAGGGATAAACGCTCGGGCCCCCCATCTTGCGGTTCAGGTCGCCGCTCACCTCGAGAAGGGTGTCCCGCAGGACCTCGCTCTCCACCCGCCGGAGGTTCTGCCGCCACCAAAGCTCATTCCCCTCATCGATGGCGAGGGCCTGCTTGTTGGCCGCTCGGGAGGACATCCGGTAGGCATCGCTCAGGAGGATCCGCTTCTGGAGCCGCTTGATGCTCCATCCCCCCTCGACGAACTCGGCCGCCAGCCAGTCGAGGAGCTCGGGGTGGGTCGGCCCGGTTCCCGTGCGCCCGAAGTCGTCGGGAGTACGGACCAGCCCGGCGCCGAAGAGATGCTGCCAGACACGGTTTACCCAGACCCGCGCGGTGAGCGGGTTGCGGGGGCTGGCCACCCAGTCCGCAAGGGCCCGGCGGCGGCCGGTGGTCACGGCCTCCGGTCCGGGGGGGGGGATCGCCGGGGGAGCCACGCCGAAGATCGCAGGAAAGGCCGGCGAGACCTCGGTACCCGGAGACTCGACACGCCCCCGGATCAGGAGGTGCGTCGGCTTGGGGGCGCCTCCCACCTCGGCCACCGCGAGGGCTGCACCGTACGGGGGCGTCCGTCCCTTGATGCGCGCGATCTCCTCCTCGATCGGCTTGCGGGCCGCAGGATCCGTGGCGGCCGCGAGTCGGGCCTCAGCCCCCTTGAGAAGCTCCCGTCCCTCGGCCTCCCACCGGGCGACCTCGGCGGGGGAACCGAGTGGACGCGTGATCTTGCCGGTGCCGCGCCCCCCACCCCCGGTGTGGTGCTGGCCATAGGGATCGATGTTCCGGAGAAAGGAGAGCATCGAGTAGTAGTCGGCCTGGCTCAGGGGATCGAACTTGTGGTCGTGACACCGGGCACACCCGAGGGTGATGCCGAGAAACGCCGTCCCCGTGGTGGAGAGGATGTCGTCCAGGTCGTCGAACTCGGCGGCCAGGGTGCTGTCAGGCTCGTCATCCCAGACATGAAGACGGTAGAAGCCGGTCGCGATGATCGCCTGGCGCCACTCGGGAGTTCCCGCCTTGTCCGCCCGTTGGAGCTCCGCGGCGATCTCATCCCCCGCGATCTGCTCCCGGATGAAACGGTCGTATGGCTTGTCCGCATTGAAGGAGCTGATGACGTAGTCGCGATAGCGCCAGGCGTTCGGCTTCTCCCCATCCCGCTCGTAGCCGTTGCTCTCGGCGAAGCGGACCAGGTCGAGCCAATGGCGCGCCCAGCGTTCCCCGTAATGGGGGGAGCCGAGGAGGCGGTCGACGAGCCGTTCCCAGGCGCCGGTGGACGTGTCGGCCTCGAACGCGGCCACCTCCTCGGGGGTGGGGGGAAGGCCGGTCAGGTCAAATGAGGCACGCCGGATGAGCTCGCGCCGGGTTGCGGGGGGGTTCATCGCGAGCCCCCGTCCAGCAAGCCGTCCCAGGATGAATGCGTCGACGGCATTCCGGGGAGCGGGGCCCCGGGGTGGAACCGGCAGGGGGGGCTTCGCCACGGGTTGGAAAGCCCAGTAGGCGCGGTCGGCCTCCGTGAGCGTGAACGACCCCTTGCGCAAGGGGGGCGGGGTTCCCCCCGGTGCGGCGGGTTGCGGTGTCGGGGGAGAGGAGGCAGCCGCCGCTAACGCAATCCCAAGGCCGAGGGAGGCCAGCATTGGGATCAGGCTGCATCGCGGGAGACTCATGCTGTGGGGGGAGCGTAACAGCTCCCGCCGCGGGCGTCGACCGGAGATCAGGCCCCCGTGGCGCACCTTGCCAACCCCGGGAGGGGATTCCATAGTCCGGGCCGAACACTCCTCAACATGACTCCCATGCCGACTCCCCCCCTTCGCACCGATGATCTTCGCCGGAACCGGGCCCGCCGCCGACCCGGGATTCCCGGGCTGCTGGCTTGTTGGATCCCGATGACGTTGCTCGCCGCCGCTGCGTCGCTCACGGGGGCGACCCCCCGGTGGGTCATCTCCGCAAACGAGTCGAAGATTGATCTCTCCACCGGGACGCGGCGGGTGTTGATGGATGCGCCGCCGGACACGGTCTCGTTCCTCGACTTCGCGGTGTTCCCCCCATCCGTGATCCACGTGACCAATATTTCGAACACGGTGCTCGGACCCCCGTCGAACGTCGCGATCCGTCGCGACGGCCGCCTGGCCTTGATCGCCGATTCGATCCAACTCGATCCCTCCTCCACCAACAAGTTCCGACCCGCCCGTCGGATCCATGTCATCGATCTCACCACAACTCCCCCGCGGCGTGTGGGGGAGGGGGAGGCTGGGGAACAGCCCTCGGGGCTCTCCATCACCCCGGATGGCCGACTTGCCCTGGTGGCAAACCGGGCGGGGGGCACGGTCTCGGTTCTGAAAATCGACGGTTTCGCGCTCCGTCCCCTGAAGGAAATTCCTCTGGCGGGTCCGGCCGACGAGGTGAGTGATGTAGCGATCACGCCCGACGGCCGACGCGCCTTTGTCAGCATTCGGGAGAAGAGCCACCTGCGGGAGCTCCGGATCGAGGGGGAATCAGTGACCGCCACGGACCGGAAGATTTCGACCTATGGGCGGCCCTATCGGGTGCTGGTCACCCCCGATGGAACCCTCGCCCTCACCGCGGGTGAGGGGTCCGGGAGCGGCGGAGATACGGACGCCCTGACAGTGGTGGATCTGACCGGACAGCTTCCCCACAGCCGCGATTATGTGGCGCTCGGGAGTGCCCCCGAGTCACTGGAGTTGAGTCCGGATGGACGGTGGTTGATCGCGGTGCTGATGAACGGATCCCACCTTCCCCCGTCGGATCCCGTCCGGTCGGAGCATGGGCGGATCGCCCTTCTGGAGCGGGTTGGCCGGAGCTTCCAGCTGCGCCACTCCCTGGACGTTGGCCGGGTCCCTGAGGGTGGGGTGTTTGCCCCGGACGGACGGCATGTGGTGGTGCAGTGTCACGCCGAGCAGCGGCTTTGGATACTGGAGGTCAAGGGAGGGCGTCTCCACGACACCGGGCTTCGGATCGCTGTTCCGGGGAACCCCTCCGGGATGCGCGCCGGCCCGTAGGCCGCGGCCGCCCCTCCTCCATCCGACTGTAGCGACCGAGGTGACGAGGTCGTGGGCGTGAGCATAACCCTGGGCCGCAGCTGAGCAACATGGCGGCCCTTCGTGCCGGAGAGTGGGGAGGCCCGCTCGGAGCGGGCCCACCTCCTGACGTCGGTGGCTACAGGGAAGGGGGAAGAGGGCTGGAGGCCCTCCGCTTCGGCTGTA
>DMJJ01000159.1 GCA_003452185.1 Verrucomicrobiales bacterium
GCACCCGCGGCCGCGCCCGCAGCGCCGCCAGTGGCGGCCCCCACGGTGATCTTGCACGCGGCCTGAAGCGCCGCCTTCTGACACTCCGAAAGATTCGCCCCCGCGCACGTCAGGAGCGCGTCCAGGGCGTCGCATGCCGCGTTCGCCAGGCCTTCCTCGGCCGCCGAGGTCAACGCCCCCTTCGCTGCCTGGTAGCAATCGTAAGCATCCTTGGCCATGCAGACCGGGCTCAGGTCGATCTGGCGGACCTGAAGCACGTTGTTCGGGCCGCAGACGTAGTAGTAGTGAACCCCCATCGGGATATTGGGGAGGCAGGCGTGCACCTCGACTTCGCATCCTCCGCCTCCGGCGAGCCGGGGTTGAGGATTGAGATGGGGCATCCGGTCGGCGGCCGCCACCGGGGTGCTGCCGTCGCGCACACGGATCGTGACCGGAATCGTCATCGCGCTCTTGGCGGGAAGGACTCCGATTTCCTCGACGAGCGGTGTGATGATGTAGCGGGGATCCTGCGGCACGTCGATCCTGACCCCGTTCGCCGCGATCAGGCCCTCGTTCCGGATCTTGATGTTGAACTGGTTGGTCGCCCCCTCGATGACAAAGGGCATGAGGAACGGCTGCTCCACGACCACGTTGGGAATCGGGACCTCGGTTTCGAAGACGGACTGGAGCACGATCTTGTACTGGTCCTGCACGTCGATGGGCACCACCTGCCATTCATAGGTCACCGTCTGCCGGGAGAGAAACGCCTCCAGCTCGGCGACGCCCCCCGCGACGACCTTGAGGGTCCCCCGGAACGGGGAGTGTTTCGGGGCGAATGCGTCCACGGTGTAAGTCCCCTCGCGCAGGTTGCTGAAGGCCGCCACGCCGTTGGTGTCGGCTGCCATGGAGGCCACGGCCTCGCCGCTGATCGCATCCCGGAGGGCCACCGTCGCGTTGGTGACGTGGGGTGCGGTGTTCACAAAGTACGTATACTCGTCGGTCAGTGTGACCCGGGCGTCGCCGCGTGCCTCGGAGATCGAGGTGAACTGATACGGGATGGTGACCCCGGCGGTGGTGTTGCCGACCGCCAGCGAGCCGTCATACCGGGCCAGCGGCAGGTCCGCGGCCGGCTGCAGCGAGAGGGTCACCGTCGCCCTGCCCCCCGGCGGGAGGGAGGGGATCAGGGCCGGGGTCGCCAGGGTCATCCAGGGGAGCGGCGGGAGCAGCACGCTGAGATCCCCGCTCGGGGCTCCCCCGGCGTTCTGAACATCAAAGCTCACGAGTGACTGAGCCCCGCGGACCATCCCCTGGGCCAGGTACCCCGGGGTGACGGTAATCACCGGCCTGAGGGGGGCGACCACGATGGTGAGGGGGACCGATTTCACGACATTCTCCGCCGTGGAGACGCGGATCTGGAGCGAGAGGGAAACGGGGTTCGTGAACGTGGTGTTGAAGGAGTATTGGAGCGGTACCTGGGCTCCGCCCGGCAGATCGGAGGGAACCGAGAGCTGGAGGCCGAGGGCTGCGGGAGCTCCCTGCACCGAGGCCTGAAGCCCGGAGAGCGGCTGGTCGCTGAGGTTTTGAAGCGCGATCGTCCCAGCCAGAGGCTCATTGGGAATCAACCGCACGTTGACCAGCCCGGGATCGGCCCGGAACCCAAGCAGAGTGAATGTGTCCTGGGTCGCATCCTCCTGCACCAGGGGGTGGTCCGCCCCGAGGGTGTAAAGACCTGCCTCCGTCGGCAGCGGGGTGAACGTGGTGGAGAACTCACCCTTGTCGTCCGCCATCACCTGAAACACCCGCCGGGTGTCGCGAAGATGGATGCGGACGGTCACCAGGCGGTACCGGGCGGGCGAGTTGTCGTCGACGAAGAAGGCCCGGCCGGTGATCGGGATCGGTGTGCCGCAGGGGGCCACTTTGAGCTGCGCGGTGGCTGTCGCACGATACGACGGCTGCACGTCGATGGTGGCCAGCGAGATGACGTTGTTTCGCTCCGACCCCTCCTCCACCTGCCCGTCCGCGTCGGTCACCACGATGATGTGGTAGGTCCCGGGGTCCGAGGGGAGCTGAATGGAGGCTGTTCGCGTGTAGGAGGCGCCGCCCGCAAGCGGGCCGGTGGCGGGAACCGTCGCGGAGAGGAGATCGTTTCCGAGCTGGTCGTCCTTGGAAATGTAAACCTTGTCGGTCCAGGCGCCCTGCGCCGGCACCTTGCCGGAGTTCTTGACGCTCCAGGTGACCTCCGCCCGGGCATCCGTGTGCCCGGAGCTCGGGACGATGATGTTCCCCACATCCAGGTCCGGGAGATCCGTGTCGGTGACGTTGAGGCGGATCGTCGCGCTGTTGAACCCGGCGGCCGAGGCCGTGATGAGGGTGTACTGCACCCCGTCGGTGATCCCGTCCGAGACCCCCGAGGCGGTGAAGGTGGCGGAGGCCGCCCCCGCCGGGATGGTGACCGAGGCCGGCACGGTCGCCTCGGTGGTGTCGCTGCTTGCGAGCGAGACGACGAGAGGAGCCGCCGTGGGGGTGTTGCGGGTCACCGTGCCGAGGGTGGAGCCCTGTTCGCTGACCACTTCGTTGGCCAGGGAGATGGCGAGGCTCGGGCCATCGTTGTCATAGATCTGAAGGGGAACCGAGGCGGCATTGGTGAGGATGGCGCCAAGGTCCGAGACCGGCTGTGCCGTCAGGGTCACCACGCGCGTCCCGGTCACAAGGGTGTCATCCAGCACGTTCACGTTGAACGGGGCGCTTGCCTGGCCTGCCGGGATCACGACCGTGGGGGGAAGCAGGAGGCTCCCGAGCGGAGAGTAGCCGAGGCTCACCCTCAGGTCGTGCGAGGTCACCGGGGCCCGGGTGACAACGCCCGTGGTGGCGGGGCTCGCAGCCCCCTCGTTGACGGCGCTCGCGGCCAGGGTGATCCCGAGCAACGGGATGTCGTTATCGAGGAACTCAACGGACGCCGAGGCGGTGGTGAACCCCGGGGCCGTGGCCTGCAGGGTGACCTTCACCACGCCTTCGACAAGATCGTTGTCCAGGGAGGCGACGTTGAAGGTGGCGACGGTCTCCCCGGCCGGGATGACGACGACGGCAGGAGGGACGAGCTTGTCCGGCGCGCTGGTCACCAGGGTGACCGAGAGGGGCTGGTCCAGGCCGGCGTTGCGGGTCAGGTAGCCGACAACGGCAGCGGCCCCTGCGGCCTCGGAGACCGCGGAGGGTGTCAGCCGGAGGGCCAGCACGGGCTGGTCGTCATCGGTGATCGAAAGATCAATCGTGTCCGAGGTGACGCCGGGCGCCGTTGCCGTCACGCGGGCCACACGGGTCCCGTCGACAATCGTGTTGTCGACGACCTGCGCCGGGAATGTGGCGGCTGTCTGGCCCGCGGGGATCACCACGGAGGCGGGAACGGTCAGGCTGCCAGGCTTGTCGCTCGAGAGGGCGACCGTCAGCGGGGCCCCTGCATCGGAGTTCCGTGTGACGGTGAGGGCGACCGACCCGACCGACTCCGGGAAGGTGGTGCGGGAGGCCGAGACTCCGAGCCGGGCTGCGAGCTGGATCGGGTCCGGGGACATGAGGAGATTGTTCGCCTGGTTCGGCTCGTAGAAGGATTGGGCCGAGTTGGCCCGCACCACGAATCGCTGAGGCCCGGTGGCAAAGAACGGCAGGGTGACCGACTGGGTGACGCCGATCGACTGCCCGGGCGGGATGATGGCCGAGACGCTGAAGACCCCGAGCGAGACGTCATCCCCCACCACTCCGTCGGCGGAGAGGAACACCTGGTCGCTCCAGACCCCTGTCGTGTTCGTGGTGCCATCGTTTCGCACGTTCCAGGAAAGGGTCACGGGCTGGCCGGGAATCCCCGACGCCGGGGCCTGGATCGCGGTCAGCACCAGATCCGGGTAGCTGCCCGCCTCGGAGGTCGCCGTGAGGGAGGCGGTGTTGTTGGTCTCTCCATCCCCGCCGGGCAGGTACTCGAATACCCGGTTCCCGTCGTCGGTTGTCACCTGGAAGAGGATCTCCCCGGCCCCCGCGGTCCCGTCCGGAAGCCGGAACGAGTGCTGGCGAAGCCGCGACTGCCCCGGACCGATCGGGCCGTTGACGTCCGCGAGGGGGTTCAGGTAATCGTGGACGTCGAGAAGCGTTTGCGTCGTGGTGCGGTTGACCACCAGCACGCGATCGAAGAAGTCCCCGGTGACCGTGCCGGGGCCGCTGTTCGTCACCACCCAGCTGACGGTGACGTCCCTGCCCGAACTCAGGCCCCTGGGGGATATGTCGAGCTCGGTCACACTCAGGTCCGGGTAGAGCGCCAGGGTGGAGGTCCGGTCGATCGAACTGCTGTTGTTCTGCTCGGCCTGGCCCGAGGGGGTGTACTCGAAAACGCTCCCGCCGTAGTCGGTGGTGACTGTGATCCTGAGGTTTCCTTTGCCCGGGTCGCCGTTGGGGAGCCGGAACTGGTACTGGTGCTGGGCCGACCCCCCGACCGGCACGGCGCCCAGGGTCGAGCCATCGTGGTACACATTCCCCACGGCAAGCGATTGCCCGCGATCCGTGTTCACAATGTCCACCCGGTCCGACCACGCCCCGGGGGCGGGTGCGGCACCCACGTTGGCATCCTGCCAGGAGACCGTGATGAGGCCCCCGGACTGGGGTGAGGCCGGGGTCAGGGTCAGGTTCCGGACCACGAGGTCCGGGTAGGGAGGCAGCGAGGAGTGAAGCGTGAATTGGGATGAGTTATCCCCCTCCGCCGGAGTCACCCCGTCGAACTCGGGGATGGCTCCCTGGGAGTCGGTGACGATGGTAACCTCGAGGTCCCCTGCCCCGCGAGGGCCGTCGGGCAGGCGCGCACGGTACGACCGGTCCACACCCGTCCCGGGGGCGATGGGGCCCAGCCTCGGATCCGAGGGGGAATACGGAAGCAGGACGGAGATCAGGGTGTCGTTCAACGCCGGATTCCGCACCGTGACCCAGTCGTAGAAGGTCCTCGGGTCGGAGGTGTTCCCGGCGTTCGTGTCCCGCCAGGAGATCACAAGGTCGGCCCCGGCCTGGGCACCGGGGGCTGCGGAGGCCCCGGTGACGCGGAGGTTCGAGGCATTCCCCACCTGGACGACGGCCTGGTTGTTGGCGGCGGCATCGCGGCCGGTCGCGTACTCAAAAATCACATCCTCGGAATCGGTGGTGACGGCAACCTCGAAGACGCCGATCGCCGCTGTTTCCAGGGGCAGAACCACCGTGAGGTTGCGGGCCCGCGTCTCGCCCGGGAGGATGGCTCCCTCCCCGCCGGGAGCCGGATCGTATGCCACTGCGAGGTTCGTCACCAGGAGTCCGGTGGTGAGGTTGCGCATGACGACCTGATCCTTGAACGGCAGCGTCACGGCCGCAGAGCCGCTGTTCGTCAACACCCAGGTGAGGGTCACCGTGGAGCCTCCGGTCCATCCGGGCGCGGGGGAGGTTCCAATGGAGGCCACCTGGAGGTCGGGGTAGTTGGAGAGGGTGGAGGTGAAGGCGAGGGTGGAGGAGTTGTTCGCCTCGCCCGTGCCGGCGGTGTTCTGCTCCGCCACCACGTTCCCGTAGTCGGCGGTCACGATGACCTCGAGGGCTCCGGCCCCGGCCGGCCCGTCCGGAAGTGCCACCGGGAGGTGCCGGGCAAGGGTCGCGCCCGCCCCCAGGGGGCCGTTGCCGGGAAGGGAGACATCGTACGGGAGGGTCGCGCTGAAAAGCACCTGGTTGAGGGAAACACTCCGCACGACCACGCGATCCCGCCACGAGAGGGCGACGGGCGAGCTTCCCGAGTTTGCCTCGGTCCAGGAGACGTCGATCGAGGATCCCGAGCGGACTCCGGTTGCGGGCGTCACCGCCACGGCATCGATCGTGAGGTCCGGAGCGAGCGTGGGTTGAAGGAGATTCTGGATGGCGCCCACCGGGCTTGGATCGACCTCGAGGGAGAGGATCGCCGGGTTCACCCCCTGGTTGTTGGCCCCCGCGATGAAGAGGAAATAGTCGCCCGAGGAGGGCAGCACCACGGGTGAAGGCTCGATGTAGATGGCCGTGTCGAACAGCCTGTTGTCGTAGGGATCCGTGAACGTCCACCCCGCGGCGCCGGTGTTGCGGGAGAGCAGGTTGAAGTACAGACGGTCCCCCGGGTTTCCGGCGACCCGGAAGATCGTGGCCCGGTTGGGAGGATCGTTGGTGACCACGAAGCTGGACCCGAGGGGGAGAACCGGCACGCTCGATAGGTCCCGCGCCAGGAAACTGTAGCTCGGGGTGGCATGGAGGTCCGCCCAGACCGAGAAGGTGTAGTTCCCGGCCGGCAACACCAGCGGGCCGTAGTCAGAGGAGCCGTCCGCGGATCCCACGCGTCCCCCTGGACCCTCCAGGGCCCAGTGGACCACGGATCCCCCGGTCCACCAGTCGAAGTGAATGTGCGTCGGGGACCCGAGAGTGAAGGTGTACTGATCGGTCTCCCCCATCGTTCCCAACGTCCCTGTTACCGGCGTGTTCAGAACCAGGGGGGCCGAGGTGTTCGTGGGGGTCACCAGGGTGAACCCGGCGTAGCCCGACGGGGCCGCATCGTAGACCCATCCCTCGAGGGCAAGGACGTAGGTCCCGTCGAACGGGAGGGTGATCGTGCCCGAGTCGCTGCCGTAATACTGGTTCAGGAGAGCGTTGCCGTACGGGTCGCCGAGCCAGACCCAGGGGGTGGGGCCGAATCCTCCGCGTCCCAGGTTGCTCACGTACAGGAGTTGCCCTTTCCGGCCGGTGAAGGTCCGGTACGAGGCCGAGGAAGCCGGGGCGTTGGTCATCTGGAAGTCCGAATTCAACGGGACGGCCGAGGCCGACGCGATCATGTCCCGCATGAAGAGGCGGTAGCCGCCTGTCCATTCACCCGTTCCCCACACCACCAGGCGATAGTCCCCGGGCATCGCCTTGAGGAGAGAGTCCCCGCTGGAAAGAGTGCGATTCCCGATCACCGTCCCGGAGGGGCCGTCGAGACGCCAGTTGACGTTCCCGTTATTATCCAGGGCATCAAAGTAGAGCTGCGTCCAACCGGGGAGGGAGAACGTGTAGGTATTGACCTGGGTTGGCACGTCGATGGAACCGGGGGTGACCACGCCGAGCGACAGCGTGTGGGTCGTATCGTTCACCGTCCGGATCTGGAATCCCGCGGTCCCCTCCGCCCCCCCATCGTAAGTGAGCCCTTCGATCGCAAAAAGGTAGGTTCCCGTCGCCGGGAGCCGGATCGGCCCGGCATCCCCGACGTATTGGTTCACGGGGAGGTTCCAGGAGGGATCGTAGACCTGGAACCAGGGGGTGACGCGAAAGCCGGATGTGGACTGGTAGTCGAAATAGACCTCCTGGCCCGCCACCCCGTCGAACCGGTAGATCGAAGCGCTGTTGGCAGGGCTGTTCGTCGTGGTGAAGGGGACATCGACGGACAGCGGGCGCGCCTCCGCTGCCGGATCAAACAGGCGGAAGCGATAGCCCCCGGTGGTCGTGGCATCGGCATCCACGGTGATCCGGTAGTCGCCCGCTGGGAGCAGAATGAGTTGATCTCCGGAGGAGAACGCCGTCCGGTTAAAGGCCCTGCCGTAGGGGCCATCGAGGGCCCAGGAGATCGAGCTCACGTTTGTGAGGGTGTCGAAATAGAGCCTCCTGGGGGTGGGCAGCGTAAAGGAATAGGTGTCCCGCCCGCCGAATGAGTCGATTGATCCCGAGACCACCGTGCCGAGGGCCAGCGGGGCGGCCTCATCGACCACGGGCGTCATCTGAAACTGGAACGTCCCGGAGGCGGCGGTGTCCTGATCGAGTCCGAGCACCAGGAACGTGTAATGACCCGCCACCAGGCTCACGATGCCGCTGTAACCGTCCGCATAGCCGTTGATCGGGAGGTTTCCGTAGGGGTCGACCAACTGGATCCAGGGAGGCCTCTGGAAACCGCTCCTTCCGAGCCACTGGAGGTAGATCCGCTGTCCGTTGGTGGCGTCAAACCGGTACGGGGTGCCGATGTTCCCAGGGGAGACGGTGTTCGTCACGGCCTGGCCGATGACCAGCGGAAGTGCCTGCGCGAGGTCGAGAATCCGGAATTTGTAGTCCCCCGTGACGCTCCCGTTCCCGAACACCGTCAGGACGAAGTCTCCCGGATAGGCATCCAGTTGGAGCTCCCCATCGGAGAACCCCCGGTTATTGATAAGCCGGCCGTTGGGGCCATCCAGAGTCCATCGGAAGGAACTGTCGGCCGTCAGGTTGTCCCAGTGGAGGCGGGTGCGGGTTCCGATCGTAAACCGGTAGGTGTCCTGCTCTGCAGCCGTGGAAAGGGTGCCGGCAACCGTCTGCCCCAGGAGGAGCGGCGTTCCGGTGACGACGGCAGGCGGGGTGTTGGAGAGAAGCGACACCTTGAAGGAAAACGCCCCATCGGTGCCGGTCTCCCAAACCTCCCCTTCGAGATACAGGGTGTGCGCCCCGGCACGGAGCGGCCCCACCGCGGCAACATCCGAGAACCCCTGTCGCACGATGGTCTGGCCGTATTGGTTCACCAGCCGCCACGTCGGGGTAGAGGAGAGGAAGCCGCTGGAGCTGATCGCGTCGAGCCCCACCCAATCCCCCTCGCTCGCCGTAAAGGCATACTGTGCCGTTTGGCGGGCCGGGTGGAGAAGACCTGAGACCGTGGTGCCAAGGCTCATCGGCAGCGCTGCGGCGGAGTCCAGGAGCCGGAACGCATAGTCCCCGGCGGCCAGGCCGTAGCCATCCACCAGCACCTGATAGCTGCCGGGGAGCAGCATCATCGAGGAGTTTCCGATGCGGGACCCGTCGCTGTAGCCAAAGGCGGTCCCCCCCCGCACCGTGCCGGACGAACCGGTGAGGCTCCACGTGACGTCGCTCCGATCTGAGTAGGAATCGAACACGAGCATCTTCGGCTCCGTGACGACGAAGGGATAGGTGACCATCTGCCCTGGAGTGAGGGTCCCCGCGGCGAGGTCGCCAAAGGAGAACCCCTTGGATTCATCCTGCACCCTGGGAAACACGAATGAGAATGTTCCAGCCTTGGCCGGATCCCAGATCACCCCCTCGACCACCACGGTGTAGAGGCCGGTCGCAGGCAGGGTGAACGGATCGGAGGGGGTTGAGCTGAAGGAATAGAGCAGCCCGTTGTTCGGGGTGAGGACCCGGACCGTGGGGAAGGCTGAAAGCCCCGTGATGCCGAGGGGGTTGAAAAGCACCCGGTCGCCGGCCTGGCCCTGGAAGCGGTAGATGGTTGTCGAGTTCGCAGGGGCGAGGCTCGCTGTGACAACCGATCCGATCGACATCGGAGCCGCGGTGGCATGATCGACGAGTCGCACGGAGTAGGGTATCGCCTGGTCCCCGCCCGCATACAGCGTCGCGGTGTAGTCCCCCGGCACCAAGCTCACGACGGAGTAGAGCCGGTCCGCATCCGCGTAGCGGAGGACGTGGTTTGGATACACATAGCCCGTGGGGCCAAGAAGCGAGAAGCCCACGCGATCCTCATCCACCAGCGCATCGACGCTCACCATCGTGGGGGTGGAGACATGGAACGTGTACGTGTCGTGCTCGCCGACCGGGAGCGTCCCTTGCATCAGGTCGCCGAGCACGAGCGGGCGCGCGACATCCGTCACCGGGATCACCGTGAAGCCGTATGCCCCGCTGGTCGCGACGTCGTAGACGCGGCCTTGAATCGCGAGGGTGTAGGTTCCGGAGTACGTCAGTCGGGTGACTGGGACGTCGTTGAAATCGGTGGCAAAAACCAGCCGGCCATAGGGGTCGAAGAGCTGCCAGAACGGGTTGTTTGCGAAGCCCGTGGCGGCGGTCCGATCGAAGAAGAGGAGGTCGCCGGTCGCGGCGCTGAACTTGTGCAACGAGAAGGCCCGAGCCGGGGTGTTGGTTCCGGTTACGGGAACCCCCGGGGTGATCGGTGCCGCGCTCGCGAGGTCGACCAGGCGGAAGCTGTAAGGGCCGGAGAGATCTCCATCCCATGCCACCTGCAAGTCGTAGCTGCCTGCGACCAGGGAGAGCAC
>DMJJ01000497.1:0-130 GCA_003452185.1 Verrucomicrobiales bacterium
CCCCGCTCGAGGCCGCGAGCACACCGAACCTCGACCGCCTCACCCAGGACGCCGCCCAGGGGCGCATGATCCCGGTGGCCCCGGGCGTCACCCCCGGGAGCGGCCCCGGGCACCTGGCCCTCTTCGGCTA
>DMJJ01000497.1:518-4668 GCA_003452185.1 Verrucomicrobiales bacterium
CCGCGCGCGCCAACTTCTGCACCCTCAATGACAAGGGGATCGTCACGGACCGCCGCGCCGGGCGGATCAAGACCGAGGTCTGCGAGGAGCTCTGCGCCCTCCTCAGCAAGAAGGTGAAGAAGATCGGCGACACCGAGGTGATCATCCGCCCCGGGAAGGAGCACCGCTTCGTGGTGATTTTCCGCGGCAAGGGACTCGAGGGGCCTCTCACCGACGCCGACCCGAACCGCGAGGGGCTCGCCATCCCGGGGGTCCGTCCCACGAACGCCAAGTCCGCCGCGCAGAAGAAGACCGCCAAGCTCATCGCCGATTTTTACAAGGCGGCCCTCCCCGTCCTCAAGGGACGCCAGCCCGCGAACGGGTTCCTCATGCGGGGCATCGCCCACCAGCCCGCGATTCCGACCTTCCAGGACCGCTACGGCCTGCGCGCCGCCGCCCTGGCCGTGTATCCGATGTACAAGGGGCTCTCGCAGCTCGTCGGCATGAAGAAGATCGAGGGGCCCGAGACCATCGCCCAGCAGTTTGAGCGCTACCTCGCGGAGTATGACAACTACGACTTCTTCTTCATCCACTTCAAGTATACCGACAAGCATGGCGAGGATGGAAACTTCGACGGCAAGCGTCGCGCGATCGAGGAGTTTGATGCGGCGCTTCCGATCCTCCTGCAGAAGCAGCCCGACGTCCTCGCGATCACGGGCGACCACTCCACGCCGTGCGCCCTGCACGGGCACTCGTGGCACCCGCAGCCCGTGCTTCTGACCTCCGCGTGCTCGGGATCGGACAAGCTCGACCGGTTCACCGAAACCGGTGCGAACCTCGGCTCGCTTGGTGTCTTTGAGGCGAAGTTTTTGATGCGCCTCATGCAGGCGAACGCAAAAATGTTCGACAAGTTTGGAGCCTGATCCGGGATCCCGTTGGATCGATTCCAGTAAAAAAAGTCTCGCAGTAGAAAAAGTTTCCGCTACAAGTCCTGCAACCTGAACCACCAAACGGATCGGAGGTGATTAGAGTGGCAGCGAAAAAAAAGGCAGCAGCTAAGAAACCCGCCAAGAAGGCGGCAGCTAAGAAGAAGAAGTAGTCGTTAGCTATTAGTCGGTCACCGATTCCAGGATGGCGAGACTTGGTTTGTTCCAACGGGTTTCCCCATCCTGTTTTCTTTTCCCCACCCCCTCATGGCCACCCTGGTATTCGACATTGAAACCTCGGGGCTCCCGCCGGAGAGCTTCGACGAGGCACAGCAGGAGTATCTGTTCCGCGATGCGGCGAAGCTTCCCGACGGGGCTGAACGCGAGGCCAAAAAGCTCGAAATAGCCCATCTTTTCGGCCTCTGGCCGCTCACCGCCCGGGTTGTCTGCATCGCGATGCTCAACGCAGAAACACTCCGCGGCCAGTCGCTGTTCCTCGCGGAGGATTTCGAGGAGGAGGGGGCGGCCCCGGGGCCCGTGGAGTTCAAGCCGTGCTGCGACGAGACGGAGCTGCTCGAGGGATTCTGGGAAGTCGCCAGGCGCTACGACTCCGTCGTCACGTTCAACGGACGCGGCTTCGACGTCCCGTTTCTCTACCTCCGAAGCGCCCTGCTCAACGTCCCGATCACGCGCAAGGACTGGCTCGGCTACCGATACGCGACGGAGCCCCACTGCGACCTCGCCGAGCAGTTGACGTTCTACGGCGTGAGCGGACGCGATGGAGCGGCGCGGAAGTTCAACCTCGATTTTTACTGCAAGGCCTTCGGGATTGAATCCCCCAAGAGCCATGGCGTGTCGGGCATGGACGTCGGCCCGATGATGGCCGAGGGTCGCGCGCGTGAGGTGGCCGAGTACTGTGTCCGGGACGTGAGGGCCACCGTTGAGCTCTACAAGATCTGGAAGGAGCGGCTCGCGGGAGTCAAATGAGCCTTAGCGGAAAAACCCTGGTCTGCTTCGCGATGGGTTCGGAACGTCGCCCCTTCCGGCCCCGGCCCGTCGCCCCCCCGGACGAGATCCGCGTGATGGTGAGCGGGGTGGGCCCCCGCAACGCCCGTCGCGGAATTGAGCAGGCGCTTGCCGCCGGCACCCCCGACCGCGTCCTGACCTGCGGGTTCGCCGGGGGTCTCGACCCGGCGTTCGGGCTGGGGGACGTTCTCTTCGAGACCTCCGACCGGGAGCTCTCCGGGGCCTTTCTGGCGGCGGGGGCGCGGCCGGCCCAGTTTCACTGCTCCGACCGGATCGCCACGACGGTCGTGGAAAAGCGATCCCTCTTCGAGGCCACGGGGGCGGGCGCCGTGGAGATGGAATCGGCCGTGATCCATGAGGTCTGCGTGGGGCGGGGCATCCCGTGCGCCACGCTTCGCTCGATCTCCGACACGGCACTCGACTCGATGCCGCTCGACTTCAACACCCTCGCGGCCCCCGACCAGTCGCTCTCCCCCGCCAAGCTGGCCTGGGCCATCCTTCGCAACCCCGGGGCGATCCCCGGGCTGATGCGGCTCGGGAGCCGGAGCTCCCTCGCGGCCCGCCGGCTGGCGGCCACCCTTGAGGCCCTGCTCATCCGTCGATGAACGCGCTCGTGGAGGACTTCCTGCAGCACCTGCGGAACGAGCGGGGCCAGGCCGAGCACACCCAGCGCACGTACCACGCCCTGCTCCGCCAGTTTGTAGCCTGGGCCTCGAAGCGCGGGATCCGGAGCTGGGCCGATGTCACCCTCCAGCACCTCACCGACTATGTGCAGCATGAGCGGACCCGCCCCTCCCGGGAGCGGGGTGCCGCGCGGGGCCGCCTCCTGAGCGGGGAGAGCGTCTATCTCTCGATCGCCGCCCTGCGGGCCTTCTACCGCTTCGCCGAGCAGGAGCACCTCCTCCCGTCAAACGCGGCCGAGAACCTCTCGCTCCCGCGCCGCTGGCAGCGTCTGCCCAAGGCGCTCACCCCGTCGGAAGTCGACACCCTCCTGAGGCCCCTCACCCCCGCCACCCCCGCCACCCTCTGCGACCAGGCCATCCTGGAGCTGGCCTATGCCTCCGGGCTGCGGCTTGCCGAGCTGCGGGGGATTCGGCTGGAGCAGCTGCAGCTCGACGCCGGGTTCATCCAGGTGGTGGGCAAGGGAAACAAGGAACGGGTGGTCCCGCTCGGCCGTCCTGCCGTGGAAGCCATCACCCGCTACCTCGAGGCCGGACGGCCGAAGCTCGTGAGCCGCCGGTCGCCGGCGAACGTCTTCCTCAACCAGCGGGGAGGAGCCTTCGCCCACGTCACCCTCTGGGGCCGCATCAAGAGGCGCGTGGCGGCGGCGGGCATCGACCGGAACATCACCCCGCACATGCTGCGTCACAGCTTCGCCACCCACTTGCTGGAAAACGGGGCCGACCTCCGCGTGATCCAGGACCTGCTCGGCCACGCCAGCATCAGCACCACCCAGGTCTACACCCACGTCACCGCGTCGCGCCTGCGGGATGTGCACCGGCGTTTTCATCCGCGCGGGGGCCGGAGTTGAGAGCCCCCCCCGATCGGCGCGTCCATCCGCCGCCAGGGGGCGCGGGGAAGCGAGGCAGGCGGACTATCGCTGGGGGAGGGAGGTCGGGAGACTCAGCGCGCGAAAATTTCGAAACCGGTGAAACGTCAGGTAGTTTGCGTCGTGCTGGTTGGGGGCCCCACCCTCCCCGTCGTCAAACGCGGTGCGCGCCAGCGCCACGATGTCCTGCCCCTCAAACAGCCAGTCGACGTAATGAAACCCGTGTCGAAACCTGTCCGGATGTTGGAGCAGAAGGGCCCTGACCTCCCAGTGGCGAAGGTCCACCGATCGAAGCAGCGCGAGAGTATTGCGGGTCCGATCGGCGGAGTATCCCCGCTGGTCCTCGGGAACATGGTTCGCCAGGGCCCAGTAGGCCGGCCCCGCGGGATCGCGACGGAGGGTGAACTTCTTGCACCCGCCGGGAAACTCGACGAAGTCGGTCGCCGGGTTGAACGTGGCGACGCGCCCCGTTGGATCGATGTGGAGCAGGGCGGCTTTTTCGAACGGGGTCCGATAGTCGACGCGCAGGACGGCCAGCATCGCCCCGTCCGGGGCGGCGACCGCGTTCCCCTCGAGCCATCCACCGAACTTCCCCTCCAGCCAGGAGGGATCCCGGGCCACGGGGTTGCTTGAGGTCCAGCTTGAGGCCCGAAGGAGATCGGCATCCTCG